>NZ_JAUBTR010000135.1:0-7677 GCF_036705045.1 Microcoleus sp. BR0-C5 | reverse complement strand
TTCAGGGTAATTTACTTTCATACAATCATCCTTATGCGCTCGATCTATTGTAGCATATTTTTGGAGAAGTGGTATTACATTCTTGTTAGCTCACAAACGGCTCTCAAACATATTGATGCTTAAACTCCTCTTGGGGTGGTGCGCCCCAGGCGGACCCCCTGAACGGTTACAAAGATTTGGCAGATGAATGACAACTAGAGAGTTCATATTTGGCTAGATTTAAGGCAATCAGACTGGCATTAAAATGAAAATCAAGCCGTGGTAAATGACGAGCTTGACAATCAGACAATCCCGTAAATTGTTTAGCATCCCGAAAAATAAATTCGATTTGAAAACGAGCCTGATAATATTCAACAATTTGCTCAGGTTGTAGATGAATATCAGTGCTAAATAATAAAGTATTTTTGATTTTCCCATTGGCTTGAACCTCAGAAATACAAGCCAAGCTAATTTGGC
The DNA here is from genome assembly GCF_036705045.1 of Microcoleus sp. BR0-C5. Lineage (NCBI taxonomy): Bacteria > Bacillati > Cyanobacteriota > Cyanophyceae > Oscillatoriales > Microcoleaceae > Microcoleus > Microcoleus sp. BR0-C5. The sequence continues at coordinate 7,221 of NZ_JAUBTR010000135.1, read as the reverse complement.
AATTTAAACAACAACTCGCCTACTACTAATGTATATAATGAAACTCCCGGTTTTATTTGTTTAACAAACTTAAGACGACTCAGATCTTGGCAGTCTACCTTACCATCATATTTGCGAGGTGCTCCCAGTTTATTCTTACTTTTCCCGTTAAGTATGATTTTTAGCTAGGAGCCAACCTTGGCAAAGATCGTGTAAATTGGACCAGCCTCGCCAGAGGACTTGAATCCCAATCGGAGATTTACGACGATGTTCAAGATAGCCCCCAAGATAAGCAACCGATTCAACAGCCCAAGCAATCGTTAACACAGCCGTCCGCTTAGGGAATCTAGCTGATAAGACCTGAATTTGAACAGGACTAAGAATCTCAACCGCAGGAGCATCAGGTTGATTACGATGCAGATAGGTAACTTGTAAAAGCTCGACAGCACAGATACTTAAAAAGCCTAACAAAGGCTTCATACCCTCAGCAGCAAGTCTGTAGCGCTCACACTTGCAGCCAGACTTAAAGATTTTATGATAATCTTCCACCCGCCAACGGTAAGTATACCAGCGCAGCATCTTAATCGCAGTTTCTATATCTTCTACGACTTCAGTCGTCAGAAGCATCCATTCTAAAGGTGTTTCGCTTTCTGGGCAATCGATTTCAGTTGCATAAACAGCATAAACTTGTAATGAATCACGATTCTCTCTCGCGATAGGGAACTCGTAGTTGAACTTGACAGAAGCGCACTGCCAATGAAGCTATCCTTCCCTGACGTTTACCAGTTTCTGGTACTTTGATTTCCTGTTCAAATCTGATCGGTTGGGATTCCAACTTTCTCCACAGACGTTCGCTATTCTGGTCTAGGCTACGGTCATGAGCTGCACGTACTAATACTCCTGTATGTTTCAGTTGACGTGAAGAGTCGAACACTTCAGTAATATCTCCTTCTCGGTCGAAAACATGAATTACTCGGGTGCTGTTACTTACTTCATGCTCGACTTCGGTCATCGCTTCTACCCATCGATAAGACTCTTTTTCTTCAAATGGGCGTTGACGAGCAGCTTTTCGCGCGATTGCCTGTCGTTGTTTTTTGGCTGCTGCGGTTTCATCCTGCGGTGGCTTTTCTTTGTGCTCTCGATTCCATAGCTTTTGCCATAACAGTCCCATTACTTGTCCTTGTTCGGGGGTGAGCGCCAAGGCACTATGTAAAATTAATCCGTTGCCACCGTTACCTGTGGGTCCATATCCTTCCCGTTTGGCTTTGATGCTACCATAATCTAGAAAGGTTGTATCTCCTATGGACAATACGACTTCTTGTTTTTCCACAGCTTCACAGGTCATTTGACAGTGAGGTTTGATTACTTTGTCAAATTCTGTTTTGCTGTTGGCAAAAACTCATAAGCTCTTTTCAACTCGTTTGCACTTGTGAATATTTCTGACAATGCTTTTCCGAACCCTTGACTTAGGGCTTGGCCGATTGAATAGGCTCTATTGTTTAATCTCTCATCTCCTAATTCACAAGTTGCAAAATTTTTCTCCCACCAGTTCAACATTTTTCGCCTGCCTTTACTTGATTTTAACCACATTATATCACCATCTACCCCTTTTGCCTAGAATGACCTCCTACTCTACCTTTCAGAGATGCCGTGAAAAGTAAGCCAGTTTATTTTGTTCACCTGTATAGAGATAGCGTAGGTTAGCATCAACTTGTAGCTTGCCAATAAAGTCTAAATTCAACTCCCGCACAGTCTCCCAGAATTTAAAGCGATAGTAATAGCCATCAGCCACCAAATAACGTACAGAAGTTGGGAAGAAAAAACGAGTATTCTTGAGATGTTTTGCATAGTCATTAACTCTTGTGATGTCAGGCTTTGAGCTTTGAGAGTCCGGGTTTTTGCGAGTTTTTTTTGAGCGGTTATTCTTCGGATTTTTGGGCAGTTTTTTCACGGGCTTTATTTGAGGACGTGACGGAGTTTGTTGTACGCTTAAGCTATAAGATAAACGAGTCTCAATTTCGACAATAGAAATTACAGAAATTTCCAATCCCTGTTCCGATTTACAAGCTACACCATTATAAAAATAAGCCTTGCCGTCTGTTTTTTTGCCACTTTTTCTTAAAAAAGAACAATCAATAACAGCAATGACGGTGTGTTCAGGATTTAAGGCTTTTTCGAGGAAATATTGATTGAATTGTGGAAAGTTAAAGCTTTTGAGAAAGTGACGACGGTAGGTTTTTTCGCTCAAACAACTATAACGACTGAGATTTGTGAAGTTGACCTTGCCATAAGCCAGCAAGATAGTTGAGAATAAAGTGATTAAAAACTTCTTTTGGGGTTGACTAATCCCTGGCATTTGTTGTAAGATGGATTCAATAATCTTCATAAGGCAATCTGAAGAGCTTGTGTGTTTTTATAGCTTAACCGAAAAGAGTGCCTTTTTTTCTGTTGATTTTGGGTTCAGATTGCACTCACTTTTTTCACTTCTCTGCTGCAAAAGCGATCGTATCCCTCTTGAAAAACTGTCCGGAGTATTGTCTTAAGGAATTTATAGACAGCAGAGGATTAACCGTCTACCAGTTTTGGAAACAGGCAGGGATAACCCAATCAGCGGGTTATCGGCTTTACCACAACCGTGATGTGTTGCCATTAAAGCGGGTGTTAGACAAAATATGTACAGCTTATCAAATACAACCATGGGAGTTCTGAGGTGGGAACCAGACAACATATCGTCCCTATAAAAGACCCAGAGCGCATCCAAGAATACGCTCTCAAGCTAGCCAGGGAAGGTAAACTTCAATATGCAATATTAGTGAATGTAGCTACCCAATTGCATCAGGCTTTGAAAACAAAACTTTTTCAGGAAACCGGGCAAGAAAAGTCTCCCTATGAGGACTTAAAAATTACCCCTAAATTAGTAGCACATCTAGAAAAAATTTTTGAAGAATTGTTCACCGCGGATTTCTGGGAAAAGAATGCTGAGTGGATTATGAATCACTTAGATATCTGGAATCAGGGAGAGACCCATTCAGACCTCCAGCCTGGAATGCTGGCTTTTTCTCCTGACCCCTCCTTCTCAAAATCAGAATCCTGGACAGAATCCCAGATAATTAATGCGTGTGGATATCATGTAGCCGATGAATTATTACAGCAAATAAATGTACAAAACTTATTAGCAGATGAATTAGCAAAAATATTAGAACTTGCGCCTCTCCCAGTTCCAGTAACTGAACCCCGATTATTCAATAATACAGCTACTGTTGCCCTGCCAACAGCCGCTTTGATGGCTTCCAGTCTCCGTGCCCAGATCCGGACAGATTTATGGGGAGAGGCTGCCAGCAGTATTGCTGTTTTCCAACATCAAGCCAAGGGCAACCCTAGCAATTATATTGAGCATTACATTAGCAGCCCTGGTGACATTACCTTGATCCCTTGGGATGAAGCCCAGCAAATTATTGATAAATTTGGGTTTACCAGTGCCAAACTGCACATGATTTTTGCAGCCCATACTATGAAACAGGAGACTCCTTGGCAAAGCCTATTTACACTAAAAGCTAGCGATATTGTCAAGGAAATGGGGTGGGATAAAAATCACAAAAAAACTCAAAGAGAAAAGCTGCTAGAGATTGCGAAAACAGCATTCGCTCTTGATTGTCTATTGGTCAAAGCTGTTTGGATTGAAGGAATGAATAAGAAAGGGCAAATTATAGCTAGCGCTCCTGTAGGGAGAATGTGGAATGTCTACATCAAACCCCAAGGTCAGTTAAATTTTGAAGGCAAGGTAGACAACCCCTATGAAGTATACATAACAGTCCAACCAGGATTGTGGACTCAAGATTTTTTGAACCGAGCTGGAGCTAAGTCGCGGGAAGCGTTATATCAATTTGGCTATCTTTCCCAACAGGTACTAAGAATTGATCCGTACCATAACGAATTTGCCTTAAGACTAGCAATTCATGTCACGATAGAAAGCCGATTTCACACCAGTGGTGAATACCGAGTCTTAACCCTGTTAGAAGCAATTTTACCTAAACGAGAAATTGACTCAGCCCGCAGCGCCCGCCGTAAAGCTTACAACTTAAAACAGAACTGGGATGATGCCTTACAACTCTTGATAACTTTGGCCTGGCAAATTCAATTTGACCCAGAAACTTATCCAGAGAGACTTCAGCCAGAAAACAAAGAAAGGAACCCAAAAGGCTACCTGGATCAGTGGCTGGCGGCCAAGCTCTTCATACTTCAGCCAGAACCCATCCCAGTCTTGGTAGCAAGCAAGGCTGAACCTCAACAATTAAAGCCTGCTTTGCCAAAGCCAATACCAATAACAAGTGCTGACCTGCGAAAAGCCCGTGAAGACAAGGGATGGAACCAGAGAAAATTGGCTGGCTGGTTGGGGGTCTCACAATCGCTGATTGCTCAGATAGAGCGTGGACAGCGGACTATCAGCCCAGAAATAGAGGCTAAATTGCTCAAGCTGTTGGAAATCCAAGACTGAAGTTCACGACGCGAGAACTACTGACAATCTTGGAGTTACCCAAGCCTCGAAGGAAACTGGGGCTAAATTTATAACCGCCAAAGCGGTCAGGGCATTCTTAATTGCTGAAACCATTGCTGTGATTGCATTTTATTTCTGATTCCTGAATTCTGACTCCTGAATTCTGACTCCTGAATCCTGACTCCTGAATCCTGAATCCTGACTTCTGCTATAGATGCGTTTGCCCTAACTAGCCCCCCTGAAGGGTTCGTTTTTGTAATCAAGTCGGTGAAAGTCGTGTAATCAAAAAAAAAGTTTTAAAAATCGCCCTAAAAGCTTTGCTGTCTATGCGTTTTACCTTGATTACAAAATCATCCACATCCCAGGACAAAATCATCCACATCCCAGGACAAAATCATCCACATCCCAGGACAATGTTTTTTCAAAACCTTTGCCCTGTCTTGGTTTCAGCTTTTGATTACAAGCCTTATAAGATCTAGAGAAGTTTAGATCAGCCAACCAACAGCCTTTTGCGAAAGGTGAGACAAAGAGTTATTCGCCTACCAAGGAATAGCTCCCGTGAAACCCTGCACAAAAAGACTGGGTGCATTTACCAAGCTCAGTCAGCTTCAACCCCAACTCACAGCCCCATCAACCCCGCCTGACCCCTTCTGGCTGCCCTTCCATCTGACCAACACCGGGGGTGTCCAATGACATCACCCATCTCCCCCCTGTCCGAATGGCTGGCTTCAGGCGCAGACCCCGACCTCTTCGCCCTCAACGTCCAAACCCTCTCAGGCGACACCCCGTACCAATACCTCCTGTACGAAATCAACGCCGCCTCCGGCAGAGTCCACCCCGACGCACAATGGCGGTGGGCCAGAAAACACTACAGCCACATCGAACACGGTGGCTGGTGGTGTTCAGGCCTAGACCCCCTCAACAACTGGCAGCCCATGTATTGGGGCTGCTTCAAACCCTATCAGCCCCGCAACAGCTTCGACCCAAACGGTAAAACCAAGCCCGTCAAATACGAACACCCCCCCAAAACCCCCACTAGAGCCTTCTTCCTGCAAGTCCCAGACCACATTTGGGCAAAAGTCGCAGAACGCTACGGTGTCCCCATCGACCCAGAGGACTTGGAGCGGGGGAGCGGGGGAGAGGGGGAGCAGGGAAGCAGGGGAGAGGGAGAGCAGGGGAGAGGGGGAGCGGGGGAGAGGAAAGACGAAAATCTCTCCTCTGCCCCTAGCCCGTGCAGCCCCTCTGCGACCCCTACCTCATCCCCAAACCAGCCTCAGTTCTGGCAATGGGTGTGGGACAACAACATCCCCGTCATCATCGTCGAAGGCGCAAAAAAAGCCGGATGCCTACTCACACTGGGTTACGCCGCCATTGCCCTCCCCGGTGTCACCGGCGGTGTCAGAACCAAAACCTCTCAAGGGGAGAAATGCGACCCCTACCTCATCCCCGAACTGCAACACTTCGCCACAGAGGAACGTGAAATCTACATCTGCTTCGACCGCGACAGCAAACGCCAAACCATCCAAAACGTCAACCGGGAAATTAGCAAACTCGGCCGCCTGTTCACAGCCGCCAATTGCCCCGTCAAAGTCATCAACCTGCCAGGACCAGAAAAAGGCGTTGACGATTTCGTGGTATCCAAAGGCGAGGATGCCTTCAGCGCCCTCAAAAATGAAGCGCAAGGCTTCCAATTCTGGCTCGCTAGGGAATCATGGCTTTTAACCTATCCCGCGTCTTTAAAGCTAAATTCTCGCTATTTGGGAAAACTCCCCTATCCTGAGTCCGGGTTAGCTTGCATCAAAGCCCCCAAAGGCACCGGCAAAACCCAAGCCCTGACTAACTTAGTCTCACAAGCCCTTTCCACAGGCGATCGCCGCGTGCTGATAATTACCCATAGGATTCAACTAGGCAGGGCGATCTGCGCCAGCTTAGGAATCAACTACATCGACGAAACTAGGGACTCAGCCGAGGGTAAACTGTTCGGATACGGCTTGTGCATAGACAGCCTCCACCCCCTATCTCAAGCTAAATTCAATCCAGAAGACTGGTTCGGTGCGATCGTCATCATCGACGAGTGCGAACAAGTCATCTGGCACGCCTTAAACAGTTCAACTTGCCGCGAAAACCGAGTCACCATCTTGCAAACTCTGCAAGAACTAATCCACAACGTCTTGACAAGTGGTGGCTTAGTTGTTGCCCAAGATGCAGATTTATCGGATTACAGCATTGACTACCTAATAGCCATAGCAGGCATTCCTATTTCCCCTTGGGTTGTTATCAATGATTGGCAGCCAAAACGAGGGCGAGATGTGACTTTATTTGCCACTTCTAACCCGGCTTCGCTGTATGTTCAAATGGAGCATATTCTCTCTCAAGAAGTCACTTGCTGCGATATAGAAAATCGTGCAGAATTTTGCCCTACAGAGCAATACCGCCCGCGTATTATGGTTGTAGAAGACTCACAAAAAGTCACAGGAAAATGGTCTTGTCGCAACCTGGAAACGCAACTGCAACGACGCTTTCCCAATTATCGAATTCTTAGGATTGATAGCGAATCAGTAGCAGATCCAAACCATCCCGCTTATGGCTGCATTGAGCAACTCAATGCCCAGATCCAAAACTACGATATTATCATCGCCAGCCCCACGATTGGCACTGGTGTCAGCATCGATATCCGAGGTTACTTTACAGCAGTTTTTGGCATCTTTAAAGGGGCGGTAGCCGTCAATGACGCTTTGCAAGCTCTA
>NZ_JAUBTR010000134.1:0-7757 GCF_036705045.1 Microcoleus sp. BR0-C5 | reverse complement strand
GTAATCTCTTCAGGCTTGAATTTTTAAATTTTATAACCATCAATTCTATTTAAAGACCTGCGGAATGTGGGTTTAAATGTATTGCAAGGAGCGACCTATTTAACTCGACCAGATGCTTTGTTTGTCGATTTACCCTCGTATTTAGAAAATAGATTAGGCACTGTGTTTGCGGGGCCTGGAAGCCGCATCACGAGCGATGTGCTGCGGGGATACAGACAAAGCATTTTGCCGGCTGCGATCGAGATTCCGGCGAATGAGAGCCGAATGCTGATGAATTTGCCGATACCTGTGGGGAATGTCACGCCTTCTTCCAATGGTCGATCGACCTTGATGCGAATGTCAAGCAGCAATTCGGTTTATGTAGCATCATTAGCCATGTTTGCTCCTAAAAGTCAAGGACGAGTCGAGCAAGATCCGACTTTAGAAGAGTGGGAAAATATTTTAAATACCAAAGGTTTAGCGGGCCCCAGAGATTTAGCACCAACTCCGAGAGGCGAAAATCCGGTGCAAAAAATTTATGGCCGCGTGGCGGGAGTAGCTGAAGGTTCCCAGTGGCAAGCTAAAATTACGGACAATTCAAGAACCGATTATTTAACTATTCCCAAACGCGGCGAGTCATTTTCCTATGCTCTGAGCACTACTGATACGGGTACTTTTGGAACTGGTCAAATTCAAAGTGCTAAAATGTTAGCTCGCTACCCCGATACTGCTTATTTTGCTCACGGTAATTATGGGATTCAATACAACTTAACTTTTCCGCTTTATAACAAATCTCGTGAATCCCAATCTGTTAGCATTAAAATGCAAACACCGATTAAAGCAAATACAGAATCGGGGGGATTGATGTTTTATGATCCTCCCGAAAATCGGATATTTTTCCGAGGTACGGTGCGGGTGATGTTTAATGATGATACGGGCAAGACTTTGACACGCTACATTCACATCGTGCAGCGCCGGGGACAGCAGGGGGAACCTTTGGTGAATGTGAATATGAAGCCGGGGGAACGCCGTTTGGTGCAGGTGGATTTCTTGTATCCGCCGGATGCGACGCCACCGCAAGTTTTGACTGTGCGATCGAGTAATTAGTCAGTTGACAGTTGACAGTTGACAGTTGACATTAGTCATTAGTCATTAGTCATTAGTTGTTAGTTGCCATCAAATCCGCTAGCATCGGAATGATATTCGAGTGCGAGCGTCTCCGCTCGCGAGCCGAATGATACTAAGAAGTAGGATGCGTCAGAAGCATGAGATTTTCGCTTTTGGCTTTCTCGTTTTCGCTCTTATACTCAGAATCTCACAACTGACACAGGCTGGGAATAAATGGTGCGTCAGAATTAGATTTTGAGTGATGATTGACAATTACTAAACTGACGCACCATACCCCTTTCAACAGTCAACAGTCAACAGTCAACAGCCAACTAATTAAAGCGTCAAAGACTGAGGATTTGTCTCAATCAATTTCGCTAAATCTTGCAAGAAAGATGCAGCATCAGCACCGTAAATAATCCGGTGATCGCAAGTAATATTCACCTGCATTTGCCGCTTCACTCCCATCAAACCATCTTCATTAGCCACTACTTGCGGCCGCGAAGAACCGATCGCCAAAATCGAGCCTTGATTCGGCGGCAAAATCGCGTCAAACTTGTCTACTCCAAACATTCCCAGATTGGAAAGAGTAAAAGTTCCCGTGCTGTATTCATCAGGCTTCAACTGCTTGGTGCGGGCGCGATCGACTAAATCCTTCCAAGTGCGGGAGAGCGAATAAATATCCAGGCGATCGGCATTTTGCAGCACCGGCGTAATCAAACCGCCGCCATCCATCGCCACCGCTACCGCCACATTAATATCAGCGCGGTATTGAATTCCCGACTCCACATAAGAAGCATTCAGCAGAGGATGTTTTTGTAAAGTTACAGCTACAGCCTTCGCCAGCATAGCCGTCATCGTGACGCCCTTCGACTTAATTTGTTTGTAGAGTTTGTCCAGATTATCAGTAGTAATTGTGTAACCCACGCGGAAAGACGGCACGCTCAAACTTGCTTCCATATTCCGCACCACCGCATTTTGCAGCGCATTCATCGGTACTTTTTGGCCCGAAAGTGCGATCGCTGGGACTGGTGTGGGTACGGGTTTGGCTGCGGCGGGCGCTGCGGCGGGGGTGGGTGCTGCGGGTGCGGGTGCTGCGGGGACTGTTACCGCTTGCTGAACCGGAGCTGGTTGAGCTTTGCCTGCTGCTGCTTCCACATCCTCTGCGACAATGCGACCGTTGGGCCCGCTGCCTTTGATAGAATTCAAATCTACTTTAAACTCTTTGGCTAATTTGCGAGCGCGGGGAGAAACGATGCTGCGGCCGTTTTGGCGACTGACATTTTGCTGCAAACCTGCTGAGGATGTAGCTGCGCTCACAGGAGCGGGGCTGGGAGCCGGGGCGGCGGCGCTTGGGGCGGCGGCTCCTTGCTGCTGAGCTGCGGCGATTTCGGCTTCTGTTTCTGCTACGAGGGCGATCGCCGCCCCCACCGGAGCAACTTCGCCTGCAGGTACGATAATTATTGCTAAATAGCCTTCGTAGAAAGACTCCACGTCCATGTCGGCTTTGTCGGATTCAACAACCACCACCGTTTCGCCTTTTTCTACTTTGTCTCCGGCTGATTTGACCCAGGAAACAATTTTGCCCTCTGTCATTGTCGAACTCAGGGCTGGCATGAAAACTTCGCGAATCATCTGTAAAAAGTCCTTTTGTGTTGGTAATAGGTAATCGGTATTTGGCAATTGATAATTGGCGATCTGCCACCGGCAATACTTATTATTATGCCAGTGTCTCGCATTCTTGATGTGTGACTGTTGACTCAAAATCAATTGCCAATTACCGATCGCCAATTACCACTTACCAATTTCTAAATCTCACCTCGAATTTCTTCGACTATGCCGTCGCGGAGGAGAATTTCTACTTGCATTTTTTGAATCAAGTTTTCTCCGACCCCGACAGTGAACGTGCCGTCAATTTGACCTTGACTCACTTCTTGTTCTAGGTCTAGCACCTGCACTTGCTGAAGCTGTTGCAGGTTTTGGTTTTTCTGTTCTAGCAGTTCGCTTTTTCTTTGATTCACCTGCACTTGAATGTTTTCTATTTGCTGCTGTACTTGCGGGCCTGGGGGCTGTAGATTTTGCTGTTTGATTTCTGAAATCATCCGCTGCCCTTGCATTTCTAACTGTTGTAGCTGAGAGTCTATTTGGTTGATTTGGGCTTGGAGTTGCTGTTGAGCTTCTTCTTTCCAGCGGGGAGTAACGACGACTTTAACGTTAATCGATCGCTTCAAGAGTAATTGTGGTTCCATAAAGTTGTTGCTTGTCAATTAGGAATTAGGCATTAGTCATTAGTTGGTAAACATGAACTAATGGCCCAGGACTGAGGACTCGGATTCGGGACTCGGGTGTTGGGATAATTTTTTCTTTTCCATTCCCCAAGTCCAGCGAATATTTCAAAACATCCCGTCAATCATATCGCGGTAGTGTTGCGTCACAACCGGGCGCTTAATTTTCAGGGTCTGGGTCAACATTCCATTTTCCATCGAAAATGGCTCCTGAATCAACCGGAACGGGCCGATGCGATCGTCCGCGCGGTATCCAGGGCGATTTTGCACCTCTCGGTTCAATTCTTTGCGGAATAAATCTTGAATTGTCTTGCTATTCCAGTCAATTTCGTGTAATGGGGGATTCTGAGTTTCTGCCCATTTCTGCACGGCTTCTGCATTGGGGACAATTAAGGCGCCGACGGATTTCTGGTCTTGACCTACTAGCATAATTTGGTCGATGTAGGGGCTGCGGAGGCAGGCGTCTTCTATCGGCTGGGGTTCGATGTTTTCGCCGTTGGTGAGGACGATCGTATCTTTGGCCCGCCCGGTCAAGATTAAGTCGTTTCCCGGTGTCAGCCAGCCCAAGTCGCCGGTGTCGAACCAGCCGTTTGAGTCGATCGCCTTGGCAGTCGCTTGGGGATTAAGATAATAACCTGCCATAATTTGCGGCCCCCGCGCCAATACCAAGCCGCGCTGGCCTGTGGGCAGTTGCTGTCTGGTTTCTGGGTCTACTATTTTAATTTCCGTATGGGCGATCGGCTGTCCTGCGGAACCTTTAAGATTGTGCCAAGGGCGGCGCACAGTTAAAACCGGCGCAGTTTCGGTTAAACCATATCCCACTAACAAACCGATATTCGCTATTTCAAAGAAATTGTCTATATGCGCGGCCAAAGAACCGCCACCGCTAATCGCCCATTTTAAGCGTCCCCCTGTAGCTTCCCTGACTTTTTGGTAAACCAGTTTTTCGGCGAGGGCGTGCACGGGCGACAACAGAATGCTTTTGGTGCGGGCGATTAGTTTTTCGGAAGCAGAAGCCGGTTTCAAACTGAGAGTTAATCCTTGGAAAATGCGGCGGTTCTCGATGTATTGCTGGCTGGCCGATAACAGGAAATCCACCAATTTTTGTTTGTTAGGTGGCTGTTCCCGAAATTGCTTTTGTACGGCCTCATAAATCGATTCCCAGATGCGCGGAACGCTGACCATGTACTGGGGTTTGTAAGTTTTAAAGTCTTGTTTGAAATAGCGAATATTGGTGTAAATTTGCGTGCATCCTTGGGAAAGCAGGAAGTATTCGACGCTGCGTTCGTAGGCGTGCCAACTGGGCAGAATGCTGAGGACGCCGTCGCCGCCTTCGGGCTGGAGAATTGTGCCCAAGGTGTTGAGTTGGTGCAGCAGGTTGCCGTGAGTCAGCATGACGCCTTTGGGTTTGCCGGTGGTGCCGCTGGTGTAGAGGAGGGTGGCGAGGGTTTGAGGCTTGTGGTTGGTGGGTTTGAGGGGACGGTTTGCCCCTGTGGTCATCACTTGGGAAAATTTGACTGTGCTTAGGGTTTGGCTGGTTTCCGGTTCTTCGTCGGAGAGGAGGACGATGAGTTGAATGGGCAAATCAGGGAGGCGGTGTTGCAGTTTTTTCAGTAATGCCAGGTTTTCGACTACCAAGGCGGTGCTGCCGCTGTCTTGGATGATGTACAGGAGTTCTTGAGGGTCGGCGGTGGCGCCTCGAACCACGTTGGCGGCCCCGGCCATCATGATACCTTGGTCGGCTATCAGCCAGCGGGGACTGTTGTCGGCGAAGAGGGCGACGCGGGGAGGGACTGCTTCTCCTGGATTTGGTTCGATGCCGAGGGCTTGGAGGCCGGCGGCGAATTGCTGGATTTGCTGGTAGAGGTCGGTGTAGGTGAGTTTGACTTCTGGCTGGCTGTGGGGGTCGTGGAGGGCGACGGTTTGACCGAATTTTTGTTTGACGATCGCCCAAATTTCGGGTATCGATCGAATGGAACTGTAATCGATTAGCTTGCTGAGGTTCGCGCGATCGCGATCGGTCAGTTGATACGATGTGTTGTTCATAAGGATTTTTGCGATTTGTGTGAGATTAAAGTGTTGTTTGTGAATCTATTATTAATTTATATCTGAAGGGGGGCGATCGAACCGGGACAGTTTGCATACCTGTCTGTACCTGAGAGAGGCTATTTTTTATTAGTTGTTGTTATCTTTTCATCGATCGGGCTGAGGCAGAAACCGGCTTTTTTGCAAAAATGTTCGATCGCAGCCTTTAATATCGATCAAAAACCCGGTTTCTTTGGTATTTGATGCACAATTATCCATTTAGCAAACAAAGTTAAACAGAAATATATGAATTTACGAAAGTTGATAGTAGTTGCTTTGAGTGCGATCGTGGCATCATGTGGAAATGTACTTGGAGCCAAAGTTGCACAGACGCAACCAGAAAATAGTAGACGAACATTTGCTGATTGGTGTCGCCAAAAAGCTGATTTGAGTCCTGAAACCAAATATACCGTTGATGTGCTGTTGAAGGAAGCGGGGACTAATGATTGCGATGCGGCCGATCGGAAACTTTCTAGTCTCACGGAGCTCTACCTCAACCACCAGGGGATCGGCGATATCAAACCGCTAGCATCCTTGACTAACCTGACACAGCTCGCCCTCGCCTTCAATGAAATCGGCGACATCAAACCGCTAGTATCCTTGACTAACCTGACCAATCTCTACCTCAGCTACAATCAAATCAGCGACATCAAACCGCTAGCATCCTTGACTAACCTGACTTTGCTCCACCTTGATGGCAATAAAATCGGCGACATCAAACCGCTAGTATCCTTGACTAACCTGACTGTGCTCAACCTCACCTTCAATGAAATCAGCGACATCAAACCGCTAGCATCCTTGACTCACCTGACACAGCTCGTCCTCCAAGGAAATCAAATCGGCGACATCAAACCGCTAGCATCCTTGACTCACCTGACTGAACTCGACCTCATCAATAATCAGATCGGCGACATCAAACCGCTAGCATCCTTGACTCACCTGATGGATCTCAGGCTCATCGGAAATCAAATCGGCGACATCAAACCGCTAGCATCTTTGACGAAACTGACTTTGCTGTGGCTCAGTGGCGATCGGATCGGCGAGATCAAACCGCTAGCATCCTTGACTAACCTGACGAAGCTCTGGCTCAAGGGAAATCAGAGCGGCGAGATCAAACCGCTAGTATCCTTGACTAACCTGACTGAACTCAGCCTCGAAGGAAATCAGAGCGGCGATATCAAACCGCTAGCATCATTGACTAACCTGACGAAGCTCATCCTCAGAGGCAATCAGATCGGCGAGATCAAACCGCTAGCATCCTTGACTAACCTGACATATCTCGACCTCAGCAATAATCAAATCAGCGAGATCAAACCGCTAGCATCCTTGACTAACCTGACATATCTCGACCTCAGCAATAATCAAATCAGCGAGATCAAACCGCTAGCATCCTTGACTAACCTGACATATCTCGACCTCAATGGCAATCCGATCGCTCCCAAAACCTGCCCTCTCAAACCAGAGTCTATCTGTAAGTGGGAACCATAACCCAAACCATAAAACTTGAAAATGATGCCCGATCGCACTTAAATGCTTTAGTCGCGATGGCTGTGGTGCTGGTAAAGTACGATCGCCAATTCTATCGGCACATCGGCTTCAGTCAGGGGGAGATTGTCGGGAAGGGCGATCGTAATTTGCATAATTTATACTACCTTTTAATTTCAATTGTCTCTGAAGTGCGATCGTTTAATTTTGCAATTCGGGTTTAATTTTGTTAACAGGACTTACCCACACACACTATCTGTAGGGCGAAGCACACCGCACCTTATCCCCACAAATAGTGTAAAAATTGCTCCGCATAAGTTCTATTTAAGCGACCTTGCGCGGTGCCTCAACCATCGGCGCAGTGCCAAACAAATGTCTGAGATAACTGCGACTGAGTTCGCGGTTCCAGCGCCGCAGCCGCACCATCACTCGCGTGAATGTAAAAGTCAATTCCACCACCAAAGAAAGCTGTTTGAGACTGAGTGAAGTATTAAACACATCATTGCCGTGCGTGCGTTCAATCTGATGGTGTTTCAGCAAAGCAATCAGGTTTTTGGTAGAGCCTTTCAGTTGATTAAAATAACTCTGGGAGAATGCCCAGCGGCTGAAACCCCAAAACTTAGCCAAATGATTGATCTCATCCTGTAAAGGCTGGGAAATTGCCTGTTGCAACGCTCCTGTTGAGTGTACCATCAACCATAAATAAACAGAAGTAGCTCCCCACTCGGTACTCAGGCGACTAAGGAATGAGAATTAAATAACATCAGCGATGTATAATAAATAAATGAGTGAATATGAAGAGGTGTATGTTTCGGT
>NZ_JAUBTR010000021.1:58163-103575 GCF_036705045.1 Microcoleus sp. BR0-C5 | reverse complement strand
AATACGTCAATATACTTACACACAGAAAATCATTTAGGATTGCTCTAGATAGAGAAAATCATTTAGGATTGCTATATAGCAATCCTCGCATCATTTGTAAATTTCTTACTCCCTCCCCTTGGGTTCGGGGAGGGTTGGGGTGGGGTAAAAATTTTACGACTCCTGCAAGGATTGCTATAGCAACGGCGCTGATGGTTAGGAAACTGGGTTTCTCGGCACCTGCGTGCAAATCCTGTAGGAATCAAAAACAGTGACACGCGCCGATCGATTCCAAGGACTTAAGCTTTTATGCTGAAGTTAGCTAAAAAATTTATGTTTAACCTCATGTATATTTCTCCAGAGCAAGACCAAAAAATTCGCTACACCCTGCGCGAGTGCGGTCAAGAAGCTTACAAGCTAGCAGCCGAACCTTTTGAAGTTTCCGAGAAAGGGCCCAACGACTACGTGACGAGTATCGATCAGTACCTAGACCGACAACTATCGGCAGCATTTAGCGCTTTGTTTCCTGAAGACGGCAGGATCACCGAGGAAAACGTCGCCTCCAGAACAGCTTACGGGGCCAATTACCAGCGCCTGTGGTGCATCGATCCCCTCGACGGGACTGAAGAATTTATTCGGGGAAAACTGCACTACGCTTCGATGGTGGGGCTGCTGCTGGAAGGGGAACCGGTGGCCGGCTGGCTCTACGCCCCGGCTTTTGACCAAATGTATTTTGGCGGCAAAGATTGGGGATTGTTCCAAAGTGTGGGAACCCAAGCGCCGCAGCCGATCTCGCTGTGCAAACCCCCGGCCCCGACAGCGGAAAATTGTAAAATTATTCTCGGAGACAAAGACCAGAAAAACTACGCCCCGGCGATCGCCCAAAGCATCCCCGGAGCAGAATTTTACTCGCTGGGCAGCTTTGGCTTAAAAGTGATGGAAGTTATCTTCGGTCGAGCTGGTTTGTACCTGTATCTCAACGGCAGAGTTAAAGTGTGGGATACCGCCGGCCCTCTGGCTCTAGCAAAAGCAGCCGGATTGGTTTGTTGCGACTTGCAAGGTCAACCACTGAGGTGGACTAAAGATGTGATCGAACCGGAGACACTCGCCCACACGCAGTCAATCGCGATCGGCTGGCCGGAATACATAGAACCTCTGTTGGGTAAAGTTCAACAGGCAGTCAGAGGCTGTTAAAACCGTTTAGGATGAAAGAATCTGCCAATTTTACATGAAGCGGGCCTGTGCACCCTTATCATCAATTAAAGGAGCAACAGATTGTTTGTGTTCCCAAACATCGATCGTTCCCTAGCTGTTGGGTATCGCCTAATCATATTTCCCACCTCCGCGAGTTTGCGTCAGGAACCTCAGCTATCAAGGCGTGAGGCTTGGAAGAGTAATCTGACAAGCCATTCTGACGGGCCTAAGTCTTAACTGACTACGTTTTTTGAGTCACGACACCGGAGAATGCGAAGCCAGTTTTCCGCTCTGTCGCTGAAGGTTAAACAGCTCTAAGGTCACTGGGGCAGTGCTTTCAGCCCAACAAGCTCACTAAACTAAGGCGCAGGCTAACATCACCCCGAAAGGGAGGCTCGAAAGAGCAAAACACTATGCGTACAGGGCTGGGAAGTTTGAGGCGGTAATTGTCCCGCTGAAAGTGCAACACAAAAGCACACTCCCGCCAACCAGTCCCAAGGCGGTAGTAATCAAAAAAAGACAATATAAAGCCGTCCTAGAAGGACGGAGTTTCTACCCATTTTTTTGATGAAGACAGAAGCTTTCAGTGAGCTATTCCCTCTATTTAAGGGTGCTAACCCAGAAACCTTGGGAGGGCTGCTATCAAATGCCGTCAAGCATGAGTATCCCCCGGGCCGAGCTGTGGTGATGGAGGATTCTTGGGGCAACGCGATTTACTTTGTCGTGTCTGGCTGGGTAAAAGTCCGGCGCTTGTCAAACGATCGAGCTGTATCAATGGCTATTTTAGGACGGGGTGCCTTCTTCGGCGAAATGGCCATTCTGGACGAATCTCCCCGATCGAATGACGTACTTGCTCTATCGCCCGTGCGACTTCTCAGCGTCACAGCTCAGCGATTTATCCAAACCCTGTTTAAAGATCCGCAATTGCACCACCGGATGCTGCAACTGATGGTGCGGCGACTCCGCCAAACCAATCACCGCTATCAACTCCGAAACCGCCAGCCAGCGGTTAAACTAGCAAATACTTTAGTCGAGCTGGCAGAAAACTACGGTCAGAAAACTGCTGAGGGCAAAGAGATCTTCAATATTCCTTATGAAGACTTAGCTGATGTCACAGATATCACCCTAGATGAAGCCAGCAAAATTATGGAAAAACTCGATAGTAAAGGTTGGATCAAAATCGATCCAGACCGCCAAACTATCCATTTGATCAACCTCAAGCACTTGATTAATTTGGCAAGTCAATGACTGATGTTACTTCTTTGGATACCTCGTCGGCTGCAGGCAACCGTCAGGGGCAACTAACAGCACCGACAATTCAATATTCGGTGGCGATGCCCAATCCGGAATCCCACCTGTTTGAAGTAACTTTGCGCGTGCAAGGTTGGTCGAAGCCGGTTCTGGATTTAAAAATGCCTGTCTGGACTCCCGGTTCTTACTTGGTTCGAGAGTACGCCCGCCACCTGCAAGATTTTAGCTCCCATGCGGGCGATCGAGCTTTACCTTGGCGCAAGCTCAGCAAAAATCACTGGCAAATCGAGACCGATTCGGTGTCAGATGTCACGGTTTTCTACCGCATTTTTGCCAACGAACTGACAGTGCGAACCAATCATTTAGACTCGACTCACGGTTATTTCAATCCGGCGGCTTTGTGCTTTTTCTTGCCCGGTTTTGAGAGCAACTGCTACACTATAACCGTTGTGCCGCCTCAGCCGCAATGGCGCACCGTTACTACTTTGCCGCCTGTTTCTGGCCAAAATCTTACTTTCGCTGCTGCGAATTTTGACACTCTGGTAGACAGTCCTTTTGAGATTGGCTATCACGAAGTGTACGAGTTTGAAGTGATGGGAAAAGCCCACCAGCTAGTTGTTTGGGGAAAAGGCAATTTAGAACCCGATCGCACGATTCGAGACATCCAAAAAGTGATCGAAGTCGAGGCAAAAATGTTCGGCGGTTTGCCTTACGAACGCTATGTGTTTTTCCTGCATTTGTCCGGCTCTGGTTTTGGTGGTTTGGAACACAAGGAGAGTTGCACTCTCAACTATCCGCGTTTTGGTTTTCGGGCTAAGGAAAAGTATGAACGCTTTATTCAGTTGGTAGCTCACGAGTTTTTTCACCTGTGGAATGTCAAGCGCATTCGACCGAAAGCTCTCGAAGTATTTGACTACGAAAAAGAGAATTACACTCCTTCTTTATGGTTCTCTGAAGGCACTACCAGTTATTACGATTTGGTGATTCCTTTTCGAGCCGGTCTCTACAGCGTGAAAGGTTTTTTCCAAGGTATGGCTAAGGAAATTACTCGCTTGCAGACGACTCCGGGGCGGAGCGTGCAGCCTCTGAGCGAGTCGAGCTGGGATGCTTGGATTAAACTTTATCGCCGGGATGCTAACAGCGATAATTCGCAGATTTCCTATTATTTGAAAGGGGAAGTTGTTTCGTTTTTGCTCGATTTGTTGATTCGCGCCAAACACGGCAATGAGCGATCGCTCGATGATGTGATGCGTTTGATGTGGCAGCAGTTTGGCAATGCTAATTCTGCCCAAAACGACGATTTTGACCTGAAGTCGGGAACAGACGGCAAATCGGCGCATTTGACCTCAAACGGACAGTTAAATTCTCCTTCGCTGCCAGCAGAAATAGGCTTTACTCCCGAAGAGTTGCAAAGTGCGATGGAGTCCGTCGCCGGCATTGATTTGAGCGACTTTTTTGCGCGCTATATAGACGGTACAGAAGAGTTGCCTTACAACAAGTATCTGGAACCTTTCGGGCTAGAACTCACCGCCGGTGAAACTAGCGAAATACCTCGCATCGGTTGGACGTTGGGAACGGAAAACGGACGGGAAATGGTTAAGTTTGTCGAAGTAGGATCTCCGGCACAATTGGCCGGAATTGATGCAGGAGACGAGTTGCTGGCGATCGAAGGTTTTCGGGTAAATTCAGAACAAGCGGGTGAGAGGCTTAAAGATTATCAGCCAGGGGACACAATAGAGGTGACAGTTTTTCACCAAGACGAACTGCGGACTTGTCCTGTTACTCTCGCCCCGCCGCGCCCGATGCGTTACTCGATCGTGCCGGTGGAACAGCCCACCGCTATTCAGAAACAAAACTTTACTGGATGGCTGGGAGTTCCTTTATCGAAATTGTGACATAAATGAAGGGGAACGGGAAAGAAAAGACAAGAAGGAATCAGGCGCAATTCCCAATTCCCAATTCCCAATTCCCAATTCCCAATTCCCAATTCCCAATTCCCAATTACCAATTTTGATTATGCAAACCCCACCTCCTCCATCAATTACGCCCCGCCAGATGAATCTGCTGAGGATTGTTGCTTCTATGGCCTGGGCTGACGGCGAACTCGCCACAGAAGAAGTTAATTTAATGCTCGATCGCTTTTGTCGTTTGTTTGCCCCAGATACCGACGGACAACAAATGCAACAAGAACTGCGGGATTATATCATGCAAAATATCCCCCTGGACGAGTTGATCTGCCAGCTAGAAACTCAAGATGAAAAGGAATTAGTCCTGCAACTCGGCTATGAAGTGATTTCATCTAGTTCTCGCACTCCCGATGAACCAAAAATTAACGCTGAAGAAGCCGCAGCTTATCAAAAATTAGTGCAGTTGCTGAATCTTTCAGAGGATGTGGTCAAGCGTATTGAAGCTGAATCATCGGCGGCAGATACTTCAGAGGGAATTGTAGAGAAGATGGCTCACAAATTAGAAAAATTCATCAAAGGCTAGTTCGGGACGTGCGTGCGCTTGGCTTAAAAACCCGGTTGATTCCTAGATTTCTCGTTACTCAACCTGGAATTTTTTGTATAAACCGGGAATAAGCCCCCCATGCCTAAGTCTTGTTAGGTAAATATGGGAATAATAATAAGTTTCTCAGTGGAACTATTTACTACTAAATCAGAAGGGCAATAAACCGGACTGTGACTCCCCATTTCCTAGGATATACTAACAAAAAAACACAGGGAATTTAAGAATATTTTTCATCGCCGGGAATGGTAACAGAATTTGCGCCCCTTCCCGCGCGCTGCCTTCCCCTTAACGACAATTAGGGACTTAGACAAAGCCTAAATCCCTAATTTATCTACCGATTTTGGGCGCTCACTGAAAGTAATATCGTTTCCGGTTGCATCGGAATGATAAAATCGAGTCAACAGTCAACACTCAACCATTCAGTTTTTCGACCCCTCCTTCTACAGTCAACAGTCAACAGTCAACAATCATTTCGCTCGTACAACCGGAATTGATATGAATCCAACCTGTCATTAGTGCGGTAACTTGCTGAGGGCGTGCCAAGTTCTGTAGCCGACAATTCCATCTTGCGGTAAAGCCATGCTAATTTGCAATTGTCGCACTGCTACATCTGTCATCGGCCCGAATAATCCGTCAATGAATCCGAAATAGTATCCATTGATTTTCAAGACATTCTGAACAATTTTAACAGCATTACCAGAACTGCCCTTCATGACGATCGGCATATTCACAGGTGCACCAGAGTATAGTGCTTCCCAAGTGAGAGGGCCGACAATCCCATCTTCTTTTAAAAAGACGCGGTGTTGATAGCCTTTGACGGCGTTTTGAACTTGGACGCCGAAGATACCGTCAATGGCGCCAAAATAATATGCCCAATGATATAGAAGCTGTTGTAGTTCCTTGACAGCTTGGCCTGTTGAACCCATTTGTAAAGTGGGTTTGTTTACTCCAGTGGTTGCAGCAAATGCAAGACTTGATTGAGCAGTAGTATCGGCGACGAGAGCCATAGTTTCATTGTTCAAGCTTCTTTCTTCGGTGTACATAATGTGGTTCCTCTCAAGATTTAAGTTTTGGTCTTTGATATTTCAGGTATAACTGGTGGGATTTGTGGATGCACAGTCACTTTTTGGAGTGTCACTCATGTGAGTGTCACTCGTTTGAGTTACCCGTTGGTTTGTCGTAAGGAATGCAAGTTGTAATATCTTTATGAGGACTTCCGTTGTCAATACAAACCAAGGGCTAAGGTGCGCGGTGTACATCTACCCAATACAAAGATGGGGGGTACGCGCCCTACCAACTCATGTTGATTGTTTGCTAAGAAAATTCTCGCAAAGCTGGAATTAAATACTGTGTCAAAGTAAAGGCATCTACTCCTAATTCCGTCCGTTCTTTAGCAGCCATGATTCCGGCTTGAGCGTGCCACCAAGCTGCTGTTGCAGCAACTGATTTGGGGGGGGATTTGCGGGCGATCGCACTTGCTAATAGTCCCCCCAACAAGCCTGTGAGAACGTCGCCGCTGCCGCCTCTGGCGAGGGCTGGGGTGCTTTCGGGATTGAGGTAGGTGATGGTACGTGAAGCGTAGCTATCCCGTAGGGAATCGTTCTCATCCTTCCAACTTATGCAAACTCTGGCTCCTTTGAGCAATATCGTTGCACCGCAAAGCTGAGCTGCTGCTTGAGTTGCCGCAATTCGATCATCGCCGGTTTGCTCGGCTAATTCGGGAAATAAACGCTTGAATTCGCCCGGATGAGGCGTGATAATTGTCAGTGCAGAGCGTTCGGACAAAATCGGGACTGTGCCGAGTTGAGCGAGGATATTTAAACCGTCAGCATCTAAAACCAGAGGTCGATCGCTCTCCAGTACAGATTCTACAGCTATTGCGGCTTCCAATGTCAGACCTGGGCCTGCGGCGATCGCATCATAGCTGCCCAAATCAATTGCTACTGGCAACTCGCTAATTGCACCGCTTTGGGTTTCGGGACATCCTATAACTAATGCTTCTGGCAACTGGCTGCTCAACATCGATTTAATCGACTCAGGAACAGCGATTGACAGCATTCCCACGCCGCTAGCTCTTGCTCCCAATGCTGCCAAAATTGCTGCTCCGCTGTAGCGGCGGGAACCTGCAATAATTAGTAAGTGACCGTTGGTGTATTTGTGCGAAATTGGCGATCGGGGTAACGGCAAATGCTGAGTTACCGAGGCTTTTGTAATGCGTTGTATTGCTGGCGTTTCACCCAATATTGCTGCAATATCTGCTGCGGGAATATCAAAATCAATTAATTCAGAACTGCCGATATATTCTAACGCTATGTCTTGCAGAAATGCCATTTTCCACAAACCCAAACATAATGTATGTTTTGCCCGGATAGCCGTCCCCAAAACTTTTCCGGTATCTGTATCAATTCCCGATGGAATGTCTATACTTAAAATGGCTATATTTAAATTATTTATTTCGTCAATAGCTGCGGCAGTGGCGTTAGTAATTTCTCGTTCTAATCCAAATCCAAATAAACCATCTACGAGCAAATCGCAGTTTCTCAGATTTTCAATATTATCAACAAATGAAATATTTAAAGAACGCGCATAATCAGCGTGAGTTTTTGTGAGTTCTTTTAGTTTAGAAAATGGGCAGTAAATAACTACTTGGAACCCTTGAAAATGCAATTCGCGGGCAACAACCAAAGCATCGCCACCGTTGTGTCCTGGCCCAACCAATATGCCGATAACTGGCAATTGAGAATTAACAATATTTTTCCCTTCTTCCCTTTTCCTTCTATCCGTTAAATCCCGTACACTGCCCGTTGCCGAACTTCCTTCCGCTTTCAAAAGCTCCTGAATGCGTCTAGCAATCAGTCCCGCGACTTTTTCCATTAAAGCTGCGACTGGCATTCCAGCAGCAAAGATTCTGGTTTCTATTTGCCGCATTTGGTCGGCGGTGACAACAAATTTTTGAATAGTCATATTAGTGCTAAAATTTCAGCTAACAGCAGCAGTGGCCAGTTGTAGTATTTTTGTGGTATAATAAATTAGCTCGATCGAACTAACTCACAGTAAAATAGCAATTTCTCTCAGAATCATGAACAAGATTGTTGTAGGCCTCTCCGGCGGGGTCGATAGTTCCGCAGCAGCCGCAATTTTACACCATCAGGGATATGAAGTGGTGGGTTTAACGCTGTGGTTGATGAAGGGCAAAGGTCAGTGCTGCTCTGAGGGAATGGTCGATGCAGCTAAAATTTGCGAAGATTTGGGCGTTCCCCACCACATTGTTGACAGCCGCGAGGTCTTTCAGGCAAGTATTATTGATTATTTGGTGGAGGGTTACAGTGCAGGAGTTACGCCTCTGCCTTGTTCGCAGTGCAATAAAACTGTGAAGTTCGGGCCAATGCTTAAGTATGCTCGCGAAGAACTCGGAATTGAAAAAATCGCTACAGGCCACTACGCTCGGATTACTTACGATGCTGCTACGGGTCGCTATCAGTTGCTGCGGGCGATCGACCCTGCGAAAGATCAGTCTTATTTCCTGTATGATCTAACACAGGATTTGTTGGCGGGTACGGAGTTTCCTTTGGGGGAAATTACCAAGACTGAAACTCGCAGAATTGCGGCGGAATTTGGATTGACAACTGCTGATAAGCCGGAAAGTCAGGATTTGTGCTTGGTGGAAAGTAACGGTTCGATGCGGGCTTTTCTGGACAAGTACATTGCCCCGCAAAAGGGTGACATTGTGGACAAGTCAGGGCGGGTGCTCGGACAGCATGACGGTGTGCACCACTACACCATCGGCCAGCGGAAGGGACTCGGTATTGCTGCACCGGAACCGCTGTATGTGATTGAACTTGATGCTGCTGGCAATCGGGTAATTGTGGGCGATCGACAGTTGGCAGTAGAATCTGAATGTACAGTCCAGAAAGTGAATTGGGTTTCTGTGGCTGCACCGACGGCTCCGATTCGGGCTCAGGTACAAATTCGATATCGATCGCAACCCGTCCCGGCTACAATTATTCCTGTAGAATCCTCCCAAGCAGAGGAAAAAGTCGGCGGTACAAGAGTTAAGTTGATTTTTGACGAACCGCAGTTGAGCATTACCCCCGGACAAGCGGCTGTTTGGTATGACGGCGATGTGCTATTGGGCGGCGGCATCATCGAAAGAAACCAACTCCCCG
Source organism: Microcoleus sp. BR0-C5 (assembly GCF_036705045.1). Lineage (NCBI taxonomy): Bacteria > Bacillati > Cyanobacteriota > Cyanophyceae > Oscillatoriales > Microcoleaceae > Microcoleus > Microcoleus sp. BR0-C5. The sequence continues at coordinate 94,474 of NZ_JAUBTR010000021.1, read as the reverse complement.
GTTGATTTAAGGGGCCGGCTAGAAGCTCACCCCACAAGAAACCACCCACAAAAAAACTAACTCTTTGTGGAACAGGCATCTTCCCTGTTCCCAGAAGCTCCCCCCACAACACACTTCCCACAAAAAAATTCACTCTTTGTGGAACAGGCATCTTGCCTGTTCCCAGAAGCCGACAAGAAACCTACCACAAGAAAATTCACTCTTTGTGGAACAGGCATCTTGCCTGTTCCAAAAGGAAACTTATATTTCATTTCACAGGGTACATTTACCTAGCTAACTTTTTTTCCAAACGCAAGATATTTCCCCTAGCATTAGTACGGTACACCCAAGTTTGCCTACCATCAGAAACCACAACCCGCCAACCTTCGACAATCATTTGACCGCAAATTTCATCCGCTTTCGAGAGTCCTAAACAAGTATTCGGCCAACTTTGTCCGCTCGATTCCGTTACTTTCAACTTGTCAGCAGCAATGCCAGTGGAGCCGGACAACTCTCGGCGAACTGCTGCTGCTACGGTTGCGGGCAATTTGTTCGGGGGATTTGGGGGAGTCGTCTCCGCCAAATTTCCCGGTTCGGAAATTAGACTATTTAGTGCCAATACCGAATAGCTGATTTTTTGGGGCACCGCGGCTGAGGAAAATTGCTGCGCGGTTTGCGGCGGTTGCCTTTCCAACTGGGCAAGGGAATCTTTGAGAGCGCCCGCGTTAGCCGCAGCGGTGTGTCTTAGCGCCGGATACATTTCCCATACCAGAATTCCTGTCAGCACCAAAGCCAAGATTACAGGATTGGGCTGCTTTTGGTCTCGGTTTTTATTCTTTTGAAAACTATTGTTGGAGATTCTTTTCATCATACGCCCTCTGCCTCACTTTACACAATGCGCGATCGCTCCTGGACACTCAACTGCAGATACTGATTTAGACACTATTGCTGGTGTTATTGGTTCCTTTGTGCAGAACCGACTTGACTGCGGGTTGCTGGTGCGGCGCAAGTATTTCCTACTCGCGGCCGGCAGTTGTGTTTCGGGAAAGTTGCACTACCCAGTTATTACTTAATTTTTACTTTTTGTCTCAGGGTATTAAGAAAAATTTATGCTTAAGTAAATATTCTTAAAAGCCTCTAATCCTGCCCCCGACTCTCAGTACAAATTACTATTCTTCGTTCCAAAACTGCTAAACGTGTTTTAGACTGTGAGAGGCGAGCTGAGCCAAGGATATCACAGGGATGCCACAAAATTTGTTGCAACAGGACTAAAGCGCATTAGAAATTAAATTAGCTATCGCTGATTAATTGTATTAGCATTGTGGTTTTCTAGAGTGATCGTCCCCGCAACTACTTTAGTAGCAAAGGCTACTTTTTGAGTACAATTTTGTGGACATCTATCCATTATGAACAGGAAATCCCTGGCAATCCATTTAATGAATCGGCTGAGTTATCCTCAAAAATTTCTCCTGATCGGTTTTCTATTTGCAATACCGTTAACCTTGGTCATGTACCTGTTGATTTCCGAAATTAACAGCAGGGTTGATTTTACTCAAAAAGAAATTTACGGTAATCAATACTTGCGCCCACTGCGCCAGTTGAGGGAATACATACCGAAACTTCAACTGTTAAATTATCAGAGTTTAAATCCTAATTTAAGCAATTCAGAATGCAGAAACGATTTAGAAGCCAAGATAGACAAGAACTTTCAAGCCCTAGCAAATACAGATGACCTGCTCGGAAACATATTAATGTCCAGTGAAAATTTTTATAAAATTTATCAAGATTGGCAAAACTTTAAACTTCGCCGCAGCCAGTGGAGTTTAGAAACTTACGATTTTGTCTATCAACGTTTAGCTACAGACATTGATAGACAGAGCGCTCGCGTCGGCGATACTTCCAATCTGATTTCCGACCCAGATTTGGATACTTATTATTTAATAAATGCTACTTTGCGTCAGATTCCAGAAATGGAAAAAATTTTGTCAGAGATTAGGCTTATTTCTCAAAAAATTAGCCTGCGTGCCGATGCCACACCAGAAGAAAGAGCGCAACTGATTACTCTTTCCAGCCGATTGAGAGAAATCAATGATGATTTGCAAGTTAACATGGAGGTAGCATTTAGCAATAATCATCAGGGGAATCTGCGCTCGGCATTAACACAGGATTTAATAAAATTCAACTCTCTGGTTAAGCAGCTAACTAAGCAACTAGATCAAACAATATATCAAACTGTATCACTAAAATATTACGCCTACATCACAGGAAGCAATTTGGCTTTAAATGCAAGTTTTAAACTCGGAGATAAAACTGTAAATGAGTTAGATTTTCTTCTTCAGTACCGGATTGCTGCTTTTGTTAAGAGGAAACAAGTGATTATTATTTTAGTGTTAATAATATTAGCTCTCGTTATTTATCTATTTGTGTCTTTTTACAGGGCGGTTATGCAAACTGTATTTGTTCTTGACGAAACATCAAAAAAGATGGCAAGTGGCAATTTCGCACAAAAAATTATTTTGGATAACAGAGATGAATTGGGGCAAGTTGTGGGTGCGTTTAACAAGATTGCCGATGCCTTAGTTGTTGCAAATCAAGAAATTACTGTTCTCAACGATCGCCTAAAAGCTGAAAATATGCGAATGAGCGCCGAACTAGACGTTACTCGGAAGATTCAGCAGATGCTGCTGCCAAAAGAGCGAGAACTTAAGGAAGTTATCGGCTTAGATATTGCGGGATTTATGGAGGCTGCTGAGGAAGTGGGGGGCGACTATTACGACGTACTCCAGCACAAAGGTAGAGTAAAAATCGGCATTGGGGATGTGACGGGACACGGATTGGAGAGCGGTGTTTTAATGATTATGGTGCAAACGGCAGTCCGAACCTTGCTCGCTTACAATGAACCAGACCCAGTAAGATTTTTAAGTGCTATTAACAGTGTAATTTACGATAACGTGCAGCGGATGAAATGCGACAAAAATGCTAGTCTTGCCTTGCTAGACTATGAGGAGGGGATTCTGAAGTTAAGCGGCCAGCACGAAGAAATGATTGTTGTGCGGTGTAACGGTTGTGTAGAGAGGTTTGATACAATCGATTTGGGTTTCCCGATCGGGCTGGATGCAGATATTGCTGAATTTGTTGCAGAGAAAATTGTGCATTTGCGTTCAGGAGATGTGGTTGTGCTGTACACTGACGGGATTACGGAAGCTCAAAATATGGATGAACTGCTTTATGGTTTAGATAGGTTAATAGAGGTAATAGAGATTAATTGGCAGCGTTCGGCTACCGAAATTAGGCACGCTGTAATTAAGGACGTGCGATCGCATATCGGCGAACAAAAAGTTTTTGATGACATCACATTGCTGGTACTTAAACAAAAATAACTACTTGGATATCCCTTCTAAAGTTTAAAATATATTCAGTGATGTCCGTCATCTCAAACTTTAGGTCTCACATTGATATGATTCAGATTTTAGGCGATTTCATAGAGCAGCCCGCTAGCCAAGAATACTTAATAATTGGATTTTCTCCGAGTTCGGTTCCTCTCAAGCAGCGGTGGCGGAACAACGGTTTGTCGGCGGATTTTCTGGCTGACTACCTGACGACTTTTTTTCCGGGCAACCAAGATGATCCCGCGACAATTGAAAGACAAGCTGAAATAAAAAGCGCTGTTAGCTACATTGCCAACGAGTTATTGGAAAATGCCATGAAGTTTAATGATGAAACCTCGGAGTACCCGATCGATATTAAACTGCAATTAGAGAGCGACGGAGTGATTTTCTCAGTTGCTAACAGCATCTCTCCGCAAGCGGTGGACAATTTTCAGGCTTACATTCACCAGTTACTGACCTCGGATCCAAGCGAACTTTACATTCAGCGGTTAGAAAAAAATGCTGCTGACGAAACCTGTACGAATTCTGGATTGGGTTTGTTGACCATGCTCACCGATTATACCGCCAAACTTGGCTGGAAATTCCAGACCGTGCACAAAGACCCGGAAGTAATTGCGGTGACAACTATGGTGCAATTAACAGTATAACCAACGCTAGCGATCGATAATATCTAAGGGACTTTTTTTTGTGGCTATGGAAATTAATACAGAAGATTACCAGATCTGTTACGATCCAGCAACGGCAACCGTGAGTTTTATTGGATCTCTAAGGCTGAGCGGGCCTGCAGAGTACGCGCCGATAGCGCAGTTTCTGACCAAAGTTGCCGACTTGGAACCGACAAAAATTACCCTCAATTTGCAGCAGTTAGAATTTTTGAACAGTTCTGGTATCAATATGCTATCGAAGTTTATTATCGAGATCCGCAAAACAGCCAGGGTGCAAATGGCGGTGCAAGGCTCTCAAAGCATAGCATGGCAAGGTAAGTCTTTGAAAAATTTCCAGCGCCTGATGCCTGGTTTGCAGTTGGATTTTCTCTAGAAACACGATTACTTTTAGGGTGCGAGATGTTAAGCAATTTTTTATTAGTCGAGGCGCAAATTCTCGAGTTATGCTGGAAGAACAACCATCTAGAGAACAGCTACTTTTAGAGATAGAAAGATTGCGCCAGCAAGTGGAAGACTTGAAGGAGGAAAAAGCGGATCTGGAAATCTTGCTGGAAACTACTGCTGAACATTCCGATACGGTTGAAACTGAGTTGCGGTATCGCGCATTCGAGGCGGTGCGCGAAGGCGAAATCAAGCTGGCTCAATTTCTCGAAGCGATTCCCATAGGTGTGCTCGTGCTGGATTCTCAAGGCAGACCTTACTACATAAATCACGCCGGACAGCAGTTACTCTGCCAAGGAGTTTTGCCCTTAAATGCAGTTGAGGATTTGTCAGAAATTTATCAAATTTATATTGCGGGAACTGAGACTATTTACCCTTTCGAGAATTTGCCCATCGTCCGAGCTTTGAGGGGCGAAAACGCGACGGCCGAAAATCTGGAAATTCATCAACCCTACAAGAAAGTTCCCCTTGAGATTTGGGGAACACCAATTTTTGACGAGGGTGGCAAAGTTGCTTTTGCGATCGCAGTTTTTCAAGATATCACGGAACGCAAACAAGCTGAAGCGGAGCGTCATAAATTTCTTAACAAACAATCTGAGGACAATTTAAAGTTGAATAAATATCTGGATGCTGAATCAGAATTAACTGATGCCTACGCGCGATTTGTACCCCATCAATTTCTAAGTTTTTTGGGATATGAAAGTATTATAAATGTCAATTTAGGCGACCAAGTGCAGCATGAAATGTCGGTGTTATTTGCGGATATTCGCGACTTCACGACGCTTTCAGAAACTATGACTCCCCAAGAAAATTTTAAATTTATCAATGCTTACCTTTCGCGGATGGAGCCTGCGATTACTAGCAATAACGGGTTTATTGACAAATACATCGGCGATGCAATTATGGCTTTGTTTAGTGACTTTGCCGATGATGCAGTGAAAGCGGGTATCGCAATGCTAAATATCCTCAGAAATTACAACGAAGACCGTCAAGGTGTCGGCTACGTCCCGATTCAAATTGGCATTGGCATCAATTCGGGTTCTTTGATGCTGGGGACAGTCGGGGGTAAAAGCCGAATGGACAGCACCGTGATTAGCGATGCTGTTAATTTAGCATCTCGCATTGAAGGATTGACCAAAGATTACGGCGTACCTCTGTTAATTTCTCAGCAGACTTTGGAACGGTTGCGAAATCCGAAGGATTATGCTATTAGGATTGTGGATAAAGTACAGGTAAAAGGAAAATCTCAATATGTCGTAGTCTATGAGGTATTTGATGCAGATCCGCCGGAAAGTTTGTCGGCAAAGCTAGCAAATTTGTCTGTATATAATGAAGCTATGTTACTGTGCGATCGCAAGGAATTCCGAGAAGCGGGAAAATTATTTGAAGAGTGTTTGCGAACAAATCCCAGCGATCATGTAGCTCGCATTTACCTGAAACGCTGTCGGGATTGGCGATCGCTCCTTAAAGGAATTTAAAGCAGCTTACTCGATTTTAGATTTTAGATTGACTCCATATAGCAATCCTCGCATCACTTGTGAATTTCTTACTTTCTCCCCGCGGGATCGGGGAGGGTTGGGGTGGGATAAAAAATTTACGACTCCTGTAAGGATTGATATATATCTTGAGAGTGATGACTGACCTCTGGCCTCTGTCAAAGGTGTAAAATATAAACAGCTTTATAGCTGTTACTTCTGGGGCTTCTCAAAAGAGAACGGCTTAGAACCCAAAAACCAGCGATCGGTAATTAGGTGCGAGAACGGCGGCAAGCGCTGAACCTGTCTCAGAAAAAGTTGGCGGATGAATTAGGGATGACCTTTCCCACGATTAATCGTTGGGAAAATGGACAGGCTACGCCTTCTGGCTTGGCACTCAAGCAAATTTAGATATTGCTGGATGAGTTGGGTAATTCGCCAGATGCAACGCTTGGCGACAGCAGTAAGGCGTGGCGAGCAAGATATTTTTCGGATAAGGAGTACAAAGGGTGAGTTTAGAGGGAATCAACAGCATTTTCAGAGATATTCGACTACTTCCCTATGGTGTGGCGATCCTCTCCGTGGCTGTGGCACTGGCACTAACCCGATCGCTTTTACCGTGGCTCTACCCAACCACGATGCCCCTGTTTTTCATCGCGGTGATGGTGAGTGCGTGGTATGGAAGTTTCGGGGCTGGGTTACTGGCAACAATTTTATCCACGCTGGCAATCAACTATTTTTTTATTGAGCCGTTCTATTCCTTACAGATAGTTAATGTAGAGACAATTGTTCGGCTGAGTATGTTTTCGATCGCCGCAGGATTGAGCGCTTCACTCAATCTATCGTGGCGCACAGCTCTAAAAAATGCGAAAGCAGCCTTGCAAACTTTACAGGAGGCAAGGTCGCTAGAACAAAAGGCCCAGCTTCGGGGCCAAGTCGCACAAACTGCGGCGACTGCGGCAAAAGAACAGCTAGAAACGGTACTTTCTAGCATCAACGATGGGTTTTACATCCTCGATCGGGATTGGCGCTACACCTATGCCAACGATCGCTACTGTGAAATGGTTGGAATGCCCCGGTCAGCGCTGCTGGGTCAGAACGTTTGGGAGTTATTTCCGACTGCCGTTGACACCGATGCTTACGTGCTGTTTCATCGGGCAATGCGCGCACAAACGCCCCTCCAGTTTGATTATCTGTACTCTCCTTGCAAGGGTTGGCATGACCATCGAATTTACCCTTCCCCCAGTGGACTGACCGTTTTGCTTGCAGACATTACTGATCGCAAACAGGCAGAACTCCTGCTAATCGAGCAGAAACGACTGCTGGAGTCGATCGCATTCGGAAAGCCACTAGACGACTGTCTGGCAGCGGTATGTGACTCAGTAGCCAGGCTGAATCCGGGTACCCGCGCCTGCTTTCTGCTAGCCGACGATCGGCGGCTGACGTTGAAGAGATCCATTACTCCAGACTTTCCACCGTCTTTTGGTGAAGGACTCAAGGATGCTCCGATTAACGATTTGTGCATTGGAACCTGTGGCGAAGCAGTGTATAGCGGTCAGCCCGTGACCTGCGCCGACATTGCCAACGACGATCGCTGGTCGCAAGCATGGCGAAATTTATGCGTGGCTCATGGCATTCTAGCGTGTCATTCTCAGCCCGTGTTCAGGCAGGACAATGTAGCTATGGGGTCGCTGATGCTGTGCTTTAGGGAGGCGCGGATGCCGAGTGATTGGGAACATAAACTCGCGGAGTTCGGCACCCAACTTGCCAGCATCGCCTTCGAGCGCGATCGATCGTTCCAGGCGTTGCGTGAGAGCGAAGAACAACTCCGACTAGCTTCCGAAGGCGGCAATTTGGGTTTGTGGTATTGGGATATAGAAACTGACACGCTGAGTTTGACGGACATAGCCAAAGCGATGTTTGGTTTACCCGTCAATACCGCAATGTCCATGAAGGTGTTTTTAGAAGCGGTGCATCACGACGATCGCCCATTCGTCCACACCGTACTCACTGAGCTAAAAGCGAATCAACCGCATACTGAAATAGAATATCGGACGCTTTGGGCAGATGGCACCGTTCGTTGGATTTTGGCAAAGGGCGATTGCGCCTATAACGCTGAGGGCATGATAATTTCGACGCGCGGCGTATTAATCGACATCAGCGATCATAAACAAGCCGAAGAAGCCTTGCGTCAAAGCGAAGAGCAGAGTCGCAACATTCTAGAGAGCATTGATGATGGATTCTTTTCCCTTGATGAGAATTGGCGTTTCACTTACCTGAATCGGTCAGCGGAAATTCTGCTAGACCGCACTTCGGGCGATCTGATTGGGAAGAATTTGTGGGAAGAATTCCCCGGACTCAATGGCAGCGAGTTTGAGCGGGTTTATCGGCGCGTGGCAAACGAGCGCGGGGCTTTGTCAGTCACGGCGTTTTATCCCGATCACGATCGGTGGTATGACGTTCGCACCTACCCTGCCGCGAACGGGATTACCATTTATTTCCGAAATGTCACCGATCGAAAACTGGCCGAGGAGGTATTGCAACAACGAGAAGCAGAACTTCGTTTAGTGACCAATGCCGTGCCTGCCTTGATTTCCTTTGTAGACTCAGACCAACGCTACCGCTTCAACAATCGAGCATATGAAGAATGGTTTGGACATCCGGCAGCGCAAATCTATGGCAAGCACCTTCAAGAGGTTTTAGGCAAAACTGCCTATGAAGGAATTCGTCCTTATGTTGAGCAAGTCTTGGCAGGAAAGGAAGTGACTTTTGAAACCCAAGTTACCTACAAAGATGGTGGAACCCGTTATATCAATGCGACCTATGTTCCCCGCTTCAATAGCCTGGGAAAAGTTGAAGGGTTTGTAACACTGGTCAACGATATCACCGATCGCAAACAAGCCGAAGCCACACTACGGGAGAGTGAGGCACGGTTCCGGCTGATGGCAGATGCCGCCCCTGTGCTGATTTGGATGGCCCGCACCGATAAACTCTGTTATTACTTCAACCTCCCGTGGCTAAACTTTACGGGACGGACGATCGAGCAAGAAATGGGCAATGGTTGGACAGAAGGAGTCCACCCCGACGACTTTGAGCGCTGTTTAGACACGTATGTGACTGCCTTTGATGCCCGTCAACCGTTCAAGATGGACTATCGCTTGAAACGCTGTGATGGCATATACCGTTGGATTATGGATGAAGCTGTTCCTCGCTACGGATTGGACGGCGAGTTCTTGGGCTACATCGGCTCCTGTGTGGATATTGAAGACCACAAACAAGCTGAGGAAGCCCTGCGCGAGAGTGAATCCCGCCTCCGTCTGATCTTTGAAAGCGCCAAAGATTATGGCATCTTCACCCTCGACCTTAACGGCATTATTGACAGTTGGAACTCAGGGGCAGAAAGGTTGTTGGGCTATACCGAGACAGAAGCAATTGGTTGCTCGATTCGGATGATCTTCACGCCTGAAGATAACGAACAAGGACAAGCTGAGTACGAGAGGCAAACTGCTCTACTGCAAGGACGGGCAGAAGACGAACGCTGGCACGTCCGCAAAGATGGGAATCGCTTTTGGGCCAGTGGATTGATGATGCCCCTGCTTAATGAAGCGGATTGTCCGCAGGGATTTGTCAAAATCATGCAGGACAAGACCGCACAACGGCAAGCAAGTGAGCGACTGCAATTGCTGTATGAAACTACCCGCGATCTGTTGAATACAGAACAGCCTCTGGCTTTGATGGACACGCTATTCAGCAAACTTGCAGTGCAACTCGATCTGCACTCTTACTACAACTTCATGGTGGAAGAAAAAGACAACCACCCGATGCTGCATTTGAGAAACTATGAGGGCATCTCTGAAGAAAGGGCGCAGGCGATCGCCTGGATCGATTTAGGGGAATATCTCTGTGGACTGGTTGCCCAAATGCAGCAGCAACTTGTCTTGAATCAAGCCGAACTTTCCACTCATCCGAATGGTAAAGCCGCCTATGAACTGGGCATCACGGCTTACGTGGGTCAACCGTTAATCGCTCAAGGGCGGTTATTAGGGACGCTCTCATTTGCCAGTCTGACTCGGACGGACTTCACGCCTGCTGAAATCGAGCTGCTGGGATCTATCTGTGACCAGATCGCGATCGCTCTGGAACGGGCAAATCTGAACGATTCACTCCAGCAGCAAGCGGAACAGCTAAGACAGGCCAATCGGATCAAGGATGAGTTTTTAGCGGTACTATCCCATGAGTTGCGATCGCCCCTCAATCCCATCCTGGGCTGGTCAAAGCTGCTGCAAACTGGCAAGCTGGATGCGGCGAAAACTGCACAGGCGTTAGCGACGATCGAACGCAATGCCAAGCTGCAAAGTGAATTGATTGAAGATTTGCTTGATGTCTCGAAAATTCTCCAAGGCAAGCTCAGTCTTAATATTCGTCCAGTCGATTTAGCTTTAACTGTGGAATCGGCGATCGAAACTGTCAATTTGGCTGCTGTTGCCAAATCCATTGATATTCGGACTGTGTTAGATCCTCAGATCGGACAAATTTTGGGGGATTCGGGCCGTTTGCAGCAAGTTGTCTGGAATCTTGTTTCCAATGCGGTCAAATTCACTTCAGCCGGGGGGCGCGTTGAGGTGAATTTGACTCGTGTTGGCAATCACGCTCAAATTACGGTGGCGGATACAGGGATTGGCATCGCACCGGAGTTTTTACCCTACGTGTTTGACTACTTCCGCCAAAAAGATGGCGCTACAACCCGCAAGTTTGGTGGCTTGGGATTGGGGCTGGCGATCGTGCGGCATCTAGTGGAACTGCACGGCGGCACCGTTGGGGCAGATAGCCCCGGTGAAGGGTTAGGAGCTACCTTTACCGTAAGACTGCCCCTATCACCGAAGGTAAGACAAGAAAACTCTCTTGCAGGACTTTCGGAACGATCGAGTACGGATGAACCGTTATCCGGGATGCGGATACTTGTGGTAGATGATGAGCCGGATATGCGAGAGTTGATTTCCTTTTTGCTAGAAGATGCAGGTGCAGAGGTACTGACTGTTGCTGTCCCTCAAGAAGCCGTGACAGCGTTGGCTAATTTCCAGCCAGATGTCCTGTTGAGCGACATTGGAATGCCGGGGATGGATGGCTATATGCTGTTGCGGCAAGTGCGAACCCTGCCGCCAGAACGAGGTGGGTTGATTCCCGCGATCGCCCTGACTGCCTATGCAGGCGAGTTTAATCAACAGCAAGCTTTGCAAGCTGGATTCCACCGACATCTGGCAAAGCCGATCGAACCGGATAAATTAATTAAGACGATCGCCGAACTTCTTAGCAAGAACACTCATGACCCAGCAAGCTATAAAAATTGAGCCGAAGGATCTCAAACCGATCGAACATCACCAAGCTTTTAAGTTGCTGTGGTTAGGCAGCGATATTTGTATTACAGGAGAATCTACCAATAAATCCGGTTTCTAGTCTAATAGTGCGTAAGTCCTGATAATATAATCAATAATTTGGAGTGTCAAAAAAAGACGATGAAAATTAACAAGCAGCAGCCTAGAATACATATAAAACCTTCAGTGATTAAAGCGATAGCTCTGTTCTGTCTGTGCTGCTTGTTAACTGCAAGTTGTGGACAAAGAACACGTCCATCGGTGAATGCGAGCGGCGAAAATGCTAATAACCGCGTTACTATTGGCACAACCTTGAAATTGCGGACGCTTGACCCTGCGGACGGTTACGAAACCTTATCTGGACAATTGCTGCGAAATTTGGGCGACACTCTCTACACCTACGAGTCTGGAACTACAAAGTTAATCCCCCACTTAGCGACAGCAATGCCAAAAGTTAGCCAAGACGGATTGACATATACAGTCCCCTTGCGTCAAGGAGTTATTTTTCACGACGATACACCGTTTAACGCCGCAGCAATGGAATTTTCCTTGCAGCGGTTTATCAAAAATGGTGGCAGTCCGGCTATGTTGTTGAGTGATGCAGTAGAATCGGTGAAAGCCACGGGCGAATACGAATTAACTTTTCAACTCAAAAAGCCTTTTTCTGCTTTTCCTTCCCTCTTGACATTTTCGGGTATGTGTGCTGTTTCTCCGAAAGCATACGAGATTGGACAGGGTAAATTTAAACCCGATACGTTTGTGGGAACTGGACGTTACAAACTTGCGAAGTACGGCAGCGATTCTGTCAAGTTTGACGTGTTTGAAAAGTATTGGGGGGAAAAGCCGGTTAATCAAGGAATTGACATTTTGCTGCTTTCTAGTTCCTCAAATTTGTTCAATACTTTTCAGACTGGTGCCGTTGATGTGGCTTATTTGTCTCTGGATGCAGACCAAGTTCAAAGCTTGGACGAGGGAGCAAAAAAAGGGAAATGGCAGGAAATCGCGGGGGAAAGCAGTACGGTTAATTACATAACGCTGAATACCAAGTCTAAACCGCTGGACAAGTTAGAAGTCAGACAGGCTATCGCAGCAGTGATGGATCGCCCGGTGATTAACGAGCGCGTACTGCGGGGACAAGCACAACCGCTTTACAGTCTGATTCCCACAAACTTCGACGTTCAAAAACCGGTTTTCAAAGAACTCTACGGTGATGCCAACACGACAAAGGCTAAGGAACTTTTAACGAAAGCGGGATACTCTGCCACCAATCCTTTCGTTCTGCCAATTTGGTATGCTTCATCTTCCACAAAACGAGCTTTAGTGGTGAGCATGATGGAGGCGCAAGCTAAACTCAAAATGGACGGGATAATGAAGGTAGAAATTAACAGCGTTGAATCTCCGACTTTGTTTCAAAACATAGAGAAGGGAATTTATCCTGCAGTTTTAGTGGATTGGTCGGCTGACTTTTTTGACGCTGACAATTACATCCAGCCGTTTTTAGATTGTGCCACGGGTTCCGAGGCTGAGGGCTGCTCTAAGGGTCAAAGTCAAGGTCAGGGTTCGTTTTATTATAGCGATCGAGTAAATCAACTGATCGACAAGCAACGAAAAGAAGCAAACCCTGAAACCCGCAAAGCCCTGTTTGCCGAAATTCAAGACATACTGGGTAAAGATGTACCTTTCATCCCTCTTTGGCAGGATAAGGACTATACGTTTGCTCAGAACAGCATTACCGGCGTCCGTCTAGAACCGACGCAATCTTTTCCTTTTTGGTTCCTGAAAAAGCAATAATTCGTTACAATAATTTTTGGGAGTTGAAACGTCAATAATTATTGCATATTTTGTGCACAACAGGGTGATGATTGTCACAGTTTATCAAAGAGACTGATCACCCGACCCTCTTTAATAATGTGGGATATTATTAAGAGAGAGATATTGCTGAGGGTGGGTATATGAAACTTGGAATTTTAACAACAACAGGGCTGCTGATTGCGATCGGTTGTGCATCGGGAGTAAAGGCAGAAAACGTATCACACGTCAAGCAATTATTAGAAACTAAAAAATGTAGCCAATGTGACTTGACAGGAGCGCAGCTTGCTGGTATGAATCTGAGCGGGGCAGATTTGAGCGGTGCGAATCTCAGAGGTGCAAATTTGAACGGTGCAAATTTGGACGAAGCCAAACTGAACGAAGCAAATCTGAAACAAGCTAAATTGCAAGGTGCGAGTTTAATTGCGGCTAAAATGCACGGGGCTAATTTGGAGGGTGCTGATTTGAGTCGCGCTAATCTGAGTTTGGCGGGTTTAGTGATTGCGAGTTTGAAAAATACCAACCTCACCAGCGCTAATTTAATCGGCGCTAATTTAGAAAGCGCCAATTTGGCAGGTGCAAACCTGAGAAATGCTCGCCAGTCTTTAGCGAATTTATCTAATGTCAGCCTCAGAGGTGGCAGTTTGTCGGGAATAGACGTACAGGGAGTCAACTTGCGGGATGCAAATTTGACCAATGCAAATTTGAACGGTGCAAATTTGAACGGTTCGGACTTGACAGGTGCTAATTTAAAGAATGCCAATATGGCAAATGTAGATTTGAAAAACGCTTCTTTGCCGTAGGACGATCGCCAATTGCTATATCAAATTCTGGTGCTTAACAAAGTTAATATAATAAGGTAGGGGCAATTCTGAAATTGCCCCTATAGTTTTAATTGTAGGATTTATCTTGTTTCCGGTCGCGGAGGAGGTCATTGTTCGGTGTGCGAAGCTTTTCCCTGGCGTCTGCGATTGCTTCATAATTGGGAGCTAGGATCAATCTGACTCGTGAGCATCTTGGGCGAAGCGGATAATGTCATCATCGCCGAGGTATTCACCATTTTGGATTTCAATCATCACCAGGGGAATAACGCCTGGATTTTCTACGCGGTGAGCAGTATTCATGGGAACGTAGGTTGACTGTTTCTGCATGAGAATCGTCTCTTTGTCGTCGCAGATAACTTTAGCCGTACCGGAGACGACAACCCAGTGCTCGCTGCGGTGATAGTGCATTTGGGTGCTGATGTGATGCCCCGGCTTGACTTCAATGCGATTGATCTTATAACGATCGCCCGCGTCTATGACTGTAACTTGACCCCAGTAGCGGGTTTGTGTGCGATCGTCAGTTTTTTCGATTGTGTCCACTGTTTCCACCATGCTGTTTATCTCGCTAACGGTGTCTGTAAAAATATCTGTAGTTGAAAGTATAGCAGGGATGGGGTAAGTGCGTAAGTCCGTAAGTGCGATCGATTTAAACATTACTCAATTAGCCGCCACTCGCGAGCATCCACAAATTGAGACAAATGCCCCACATTTGTGGTGGCAATTATCACCTCATGCCCTTCATTTGCCTCCAATATTGCTTGAGCCGCCAAAATCACATCCCCGTCAAGTGCACTGGCTTCTGCAGTTGGTCTTCCTCTCATTCTCGCGTCAGCCCACAACTGAGCCGCTAGAAGCATTACCTCCGAAGTCAAAGGACGGTAGGGGATTTGCGATTTAAGTTGATCAAGTCGTCTAATACCTTCCGTTTTACCTGCACGAATTAATTCGCGCCTCACCTCATAGTCAGCAATTTCAGGAAGCATGACAATGTAACCTTTTAGCGGCAAAGATTGCAGCCAGACTTTACCCTCTTGAGATAAAGGAGAGTCGGCTTTGGGATTTGTAACAATTCCTAATGGCCCCGAATCTAACAACACTATTCTGCTCATGGAATGCTCTTATATATGCACGGGGCTTTCTTCTAGTGCCTTGCGGAGAACTTCAGCGGTTTCTGTTTGCTCCTGTTCATCTCCATCATCTACCCAAGACTGTAACAGCTTGCTCAGAGCTTCGTGCTGCTGTAAAGGATCGATAATTTCTGGTTTTTCGTTATCCTCATTTCCTTCCTTTAGCCCCGCTAGCATTACTCTGGTCATAGCTTGATTTCTGTTGATACTTCCCTCCTTCGACAGTTTAGTAAACTCTACATTTTCAGGTGTCTCGGCGGGTTCCGACAATCCTGGCTTAACTGTCACAGTTTCCAGAAATAACCTCATCATTTTAAGCAAATTAGGCCAATATTCTCTCGGAGTTTGCTGAATTACACTGAGAAACTCTACCATTTCATTACCAATGCGAATTTCTGGCACTGAAGTTGGTGTCTCTGGGTTTTCAGTGATTAAAGCTCGTTCAGACATACTTTTTTTCTCCTCAAGCGGATTTATAGGGATTGGCAGGTCGATATCCTGGATCGGAATTAGAGATTGGCGATCGAACTCGCCTCTACTTATATTTTAAACAAAAAACGGGGGATGATTCATGGAGATTCTGGGATTTGTTGTAACCGCAGATGTCAGCGGATTAACACAGATGAACGCAGATAAAATTCATCTGCGTACACCTGCGTTCATCTGCGTTTCAAGATAAGCAGTTCGCTGAGTTTCGACGAAATTACTTGCTCAAAACACCATCTGGAATCCCCAAAAGATCCTCAATGCGAGGCATATCTTCCAAAGCAATCACTCGTCCTTCATCCTCAAAACCAGCAATTTGATCGAAATTCAAATAGCGATACAAATCCCCAGCAAAAGGATCGATTCTCTTCGACACGATGTCATTGTATTCTTGGACTGTAGGAATGCGACCTAACAGCGAACAAACAGCAGCCAATTCCGCCGAACCGAGATAAACTTGTGCGTCTTTGCCCATGCGGTTGTTAAAGTTGCGGGTAGAAGTTGAAAAAACCGTTGTCGCATCTTTAACCCGCGCTTGATTGCCCATACAAAGACTGCATCCGGGCATTTCTGTACGGGCTCCAGCGGCTCCAAAAATGCTGTAATAACCTTCTTCTTTGAGTTGCTGTTCGTCCATCCGAGTTGGCGGACAAATCCACAGGCGAGTTTTCACTTCCCCTGCACCTTCCAATACCTTCGCTGTGGCGCGGTAGTGACCGATATTTGTCATGCAGGAACCGACAAATACTTCGTCAACCCGATCGCCCGCAACCTCACTCAACAACTTAACATTATCCGGGTCGTTGGGAGCAGCCACAATTGGCTCTTTAATCTCGTTCAGATCAATTTCGATGATTTCAACGTACTCCGCATCAGCATCCGCCTCCATCAGCACCGGATTTGCCAGCCATTCCTCCATCTTCGCCACGCGGCGCATCATCGTCCGCGCATCTTGATAGCCCCGCGCCACCATGTTTTTCAGCAGTGCGACATTAGAACGAATGTACTCAGAGACCGTCTCAGCGCTCAATTTAATCGTGCATCCAGCGCAAGAACGCTCGGCGGAGGCATCGGTCAATTCAAAAGCCTGCTCGACCTTCAAATCGGGCAACCCTTCAATCTCCATAATCCGCCCAGAAAAGACGTTTTTCTTATTCTGTTTGGAGACTGTCAGCAAACCTTTTTGAATTGCAACATAGGGAATGGCATTCACAACATCCCTGAGCGTTACTCCCGGCTGCAATTCGCCCTTAAATCTGACTAAAACCGATTCCGGCATATCCAAAGGCATGACGCCCAATGCCGCAGCAAATGCCACCAATCCCGAACCCGCAGGAAAGGAAATTCCCAAAGGAAAACGAGTGTGAGAATCGCCGCCCGTTCCCACCGTATCTGGCAATAACATCCGGTTCAGCCAAGAGTGAATAATGCCGTCTCCGGGGCGCAAAGCTATGCCGGCGCGCTCTGCCATGAAATCGGGCAATTCATGGTGAGTTTTGACATCAACTGGTTTTGGATAAGCGGCGGTGTGGCAGAAACTTTGAATAACCAAATCGGCGCTAAATCCCAAACAAGCAAGTTCTTTCAATTCGTCGCGAGTCATTGGCCCTGTGGTATCTTGCGAGCCGACTGTTGTCATGACTGGTTCGCAAGATGTACCGGGACGAACGCCGGACAAACCGCAAGCTTTGCCTACCATTTTTTGTGCTAAAGTGAAGCCTTTGCCCGTATCTACTGGGATTGTAGGACGGGTAAAAATAGTGCTGGGTTCTAGTCCTAAAGCTTCGCGGGTTTTGTCGGTTAAAGTGCGTCCAATTAATAGCGGAATTCGGCCACCGGCCCGAACTTCGTCTATAATTGTGTCGGGTTTGAGGGTGAAGGTGGAGATAATTTCTCCGGCTTCGTTGGTAATTTCGCCTTTGTAGGGATGGATGGTAATTACCATTCCAGTTTCCATTTTGGAGACATCACATTCTATCGGCAATGCGCCGGAATCTTCAGCGGTATTGAAGAATATCGGGGCGATCGCACTTCCTAAAATATAACCGCCACTGCGCTTGTTCGGCACAAACGGAATATCATTGCCAATGTGCCAGAGCACGGAATTAATCGCCGATTTCCGTGACGAACCAGTACCGACAACATCACCAACATAGGCTACGGGATGACCTTTTTGCTTCAAGTCGGCAATGGTTTGCAAAGCCCCAGGCATCTTACTTTCGAGCATCGCCAAAGCGTGTAGGGGAATGTCCGGCCGCGTGGTAGCATGAGGTGCAGGCGACAAGTCGTCAGTATTGGTTTCTCCAGGAACTTTGAAGACTGTAACGGTAATCGCTTCTGGCAATACAGGACGGCCTGTAAACCACTCGGCATCCGCCCAAGAATCGACTACCTGCTTGGCGTAGGGATTGGTATCAGACAAAGCTATAACGTCGTGGAAAGCGTCGAATACTAACAACGTTTTGCTCAGTGCCCGGGCTGCGGTGGCGGGAATGGCAATTTCCGCAGTGGGGTTGAGCAAATCGATTAAAGATTGGACGTTGTAACCGCCCATCATTGTCCCCAGCAGGTAAACTGCCCATTTGGGAGCAATTAGGGGGCTGTGGATTTCGCCTTTAGCAATGCCAGTTAAAAAACCAGCTTTGACGTAGGCGGCGCTGTCTACGCCTGGGGGGACGCGATCGCGCAATAATTCTATTAAGGTTTCTTCTTCTCCTGCCGGCGGATTTTTCAGCAGTTCACACAGTTCCGACGTTTGCTGGGCGTCTAGCGGCAGGGGTGGAATTCCCAAAGCTGCCCGTTCGGCAGCGGTACGGCGGTAAGATTCAAGCATTTCTCCTCTCTCCTCGGATAGTATTCGGTGGTTGTGTGTAGGTGACTTTACTTTTTAGATTAGGAGCTTCCGCTGCACATTGGGTAAAGTACCTCGCCATACATCAAAACTTAACGCAACTTTAAAAACAGTAGATTGTCATACCAAAGACAGATGTGTTCTCCACCGGGAGTGCAGCATATCCCACCCCAGCCGAGCAGTTTAGAGGCCTTCAGTTGCATTGTTGTGGTTAAGATTAATGTGTTGTGGGCTACTGTCGATCGTCAAGAGCATCTATCCCTGACAACTAAAGCTAGGGAAGCATTTGTCAATGAGCAATTATGCTCAGAATATACTCGAATTTTGGCTACAAAACTCAGATTGGCGCGATCGAGGAATCATGCCGAGCGCCATATTTATGCCCACCCACTCCCAAATCGCGAATTTTCTACTCCTAGAAAAGCAGTTTTTTTGAGTAATATTACTGATTGACAAATGAAATTAAGTCTTCAGTTGTTACCAATGCTCTGCATCTGAAATCGTCATTTACCACAAGTTTAAAAAAGTTGTCCTGCTAATGGATCGATTAAACAATGGAAAGTTTTATCCCTGAAAACTCTGAAAACTGTCACGGCTGGGCCTCCAAGCCAGACTTGTACAAAGAGCTGCAAGGAACCAAAGAATTACTGCTGACGATCGCCAACTCGATGCCAATACCCCTGATCGTGAGCAGTCTGGCGGACGGCACAATTATTTATAGTAACGATTTATGTCGTCAGGCTTTCGGGTTCACAGGATTTAAGTCGATCGACCGCCAAAAAGCCGAAATGCTCTACCACAAACCGGCAGAGCGCCAGGAATTGCTGTTGCGGCTCGCCCGCAACGGACACGTCCGCGAGACAGAAGTCCGGCTTAAAAAAGCTGACGGCACGCTGTTTTGGGCAAGTGTATCGATGCGGTATCTGGCATTGGTGTCGGGGAAAGCTGTTCTGTCGGTGTTCAGCGACATTACGGATCGGAAGCGAGCGGCCGCCAAGGAGCAGGAATTGCTCACGTCAATCCACTCGCGGGCCCGCCAGCAAGCGGCCGTCGCTTACTTGGGGCAGCAGGCCCTGGCCGAAACAGATTTGTCTGCACTGATGGACAAAGCTGCCGTTTTAATTGCTCAAACGCTGGACGTTGATTATTGTCAGTTGTTAGAACTGTTGCCCTCTGGTCATGCTTTTCTGCTGCGAGCGGGGGTTGGCTGGCAGCCGGGCCTCGTCGGCAGCGCTACTGTTGCCGCTTCTGCCCGATCGCAAGCAGGTTACACATTGCTAGTGGGCGAACCAACAATCGTCGAAGATTTGCGGGTGGAAACGCGCTTTAGCGAGTTGCCGCTACTGCATAACCACCGGGCTGTCAGCGGCGTTACTGTAATTATTCCCGGCAATCGGGGACTGGGGAGGAACTGGGGACAAGCAGAGCCAGCAAACAGTTCATCCTCGCCGGCATGGGGCATTTTGGGGGTTCATACCAGCCAAGGGCGGGTTTTCAGTCAAGATGACGTTTATTTTGTAGAAGCGATCGCCAACGTGTTAGCTGCGGCGATCGAGCGCATTATATCGCAAGAGCGCTTACAAATGATGGAACGGGCGATCGAAAGTTGCAGCAACGGCATTGCCATCACCGACGCAACCGTTGCAGATAATCCGATTATTTATGTCAATCCCAGTTTTGAGCGGATTACGGGTTATAGCAGAGACGAGTTAATGGGCAAAAATTGCCGATTTTTGCAGGGCACAGATACTGACAGCCCCGCTGCCAAACAATTGCGAATTGCGATTGAAGAAGGAAGAGAATCTCAAGTTATATTACGCAACTTTCGGAAAGACGGCACGCCTTTTTGGCACGAACTGTCGATCGCTCCGATTTACAACTCGCGGCGACACTTAACCCACTTTATTGGAGTACAAACAGACATTACCGACCGCCAGCGCTCAGAAGAAGAATTATTTTTAAATTCTCAAGCTTTAGCAGCTTTTAGCGCTAATCTCAAACACTTGCACCGGATTACAACTTATCATTATCAAAACTTTGAAGAACGGGTTGACGATTATCTAACAGCAGGCTGTTTGATGTTTGGACTTTCTAGGGGCATCCTGGCTGAAGTTGACAGCGAAACTTTTATTGTCCGAGCATCGAAAACAGATTTACAATACTTCGTGCGAGGCTTAGAATTGAACCTCGGCGATACTTTCTGCGCGGCAGTCATTAAACTTAACAAAACAGTTGCGTATTCTCATATAGGAGCAGATATTGAGATGCGCGAACATCCTGCTTATCAGAACTGCCATGCGGAATCTTACATCGGAACGCCGATATTTGTTAACAATAAAACTTACGGCACCTTAAGTTTTAGTTCGCCAGAAATAAAGAAAAGAAAGTTCAAGTACGAGGAAATAGAAATTATAGAATTGATGGCTCAAAGTATTGGGAAAATTCTGGCGGTTCACCAAATGGAAGTCGAACGCCAGCAAGCTGAAAAAGAGCGCTGCGAATTGATAGTATCTCTCAAAGAAAGTGAAGAACGCTATCGCCGTTTAGTAGAACTATCTCCCGAAGCGATCGCCGTTCACAGTCAAGGGAAAATCGCCTACATCAATGCTGCCGGCGCGAAACTCCTCGGTGCGAGCTCTCCCGAAGCGCTGATTGGCTTTCCCATATTGCATTTCGTCCATCCAAACTATGTGGAAATAGCCACAGAGCGGATTCGGCTAGTCGAGACAGAAAATCAGCCACTCGACCTTGCCGAACAAAAACTGATGCGGCTCGACGGACAAATAATAGACGTTGAAATGGCCGGCATCCCCGCTATTTATCAAGGCTCGACGGCCGGCCAGATTATTATCCGAGATGTCACCGAGCGCAAGCGAGTAGAACGGCAACTGCTGCACGGCGCTTTTCACGATGCGCTGACGGGTTTGCCCAACCGGGTTTTGTTCATCGACAGGCTAGGACAAGCCATCCGCCGATCCAATCAGTCCCCCGATTACAAATTTGGTTTACTTTTCCTAGATTTAGACCGCTTCAAAGTAGTTAATGATTCTTTAGGACACGTTTTAGGAGACAAACTGCTAATTGCCCTCGCCCAGCGACTGCAAACCTGCGTCCGGGTTTCTGATACCGTCGCCCGACTGGGGGGAGACGAATTCACCATCCTGCTAGACCACATTCAGAGCCTCAGCGACGCCACCCTCGCAGCTAAAAAGATACAAAAAGAACTGACGAAGCCGTTTCATCTCGAAGGGCACGAAGTATTTACCACAGCTAGCATTGGCATTGTTTTCAGTCGAGGCGAAGCCACCGCCAGTGGCGAATCGAATCCGTACACTCACCCAGAAGAATTCCTACGCGATGCTGACATCGCTATGTACCGCGCTAAAGCTTTGGGTAAGGCCCGCCACGAAGTTTTTAATTTGGCGATGCACGACCAAACTATGTCGCTGTTGCAGTTAGAAACTGACTTGCGGTTGGCTATTTTGGGCAAGGAGGAATTAGGAGAGAGCAAGGATCAATGTTCGCACTTTATTGTGCACTACCAACCGATTGTTTCGATCGCCAGCGGTGCGCTCGAAGGTTTTGAAGCCTTGGTGCGCTGGCACCACCCAGTTCGGGGTCTAGTTCCGCCGTCTACTTTTATCCCTGTAGCTGAAGAAACAGGTTTGATCGTGCCTCTGGGAGCCTGGGTGTTGCGGGAAGCTTGTCAGCAATTGCGGATTTGGCAAGAAATGTTAACCGAGGAACAGGGAAGAAGTCAAATGGAAGTCGGAACAAGGCCCTTCGACTCCCTTCGGCATCACTCAGGGCGAGTCGCTCAGCGTAACCAGAAGGAAGAAGGTGCTTCGACTTCGCTCCGGGTAAAAAGAGGGAAGAGGGTAACGGGCAATGTAGAGGATTTAACTGATGTAACAGATACAGGGCATGAGGAACACGGAACTTTTACTGAGGTTAGCCCTAGTATTGGTCACAGGGAAGAAAGAATCGGTAAAAAATTACCAATTCCCAGTTACCAATTCCCGATTACGGATTTCCACTCATCTATTACCAATTCCCAATTCCCAATTACCAATACTTCGGCTACATTAAGTACAACTTCCCAGGTACCAATTCCGAATTTTAAATTACCCATTATTGATCCTTCGCAATTAACAATGAGCGTCAATCTCTCTCCTAAACAGTTAGGTATGCCGAATTTAATCGAGGAAATCGATGAAATCTTAGCAAAAACTGGCTGCGATCCGAGCTGTTTAAAATTGGAGATTACTGAAAGCGCGATCGTGGAAAATGTGAAAAAAGCAAATATTGTGCTAGCCCAATTAAAAGGTAGGAATATTCGATTGTCGATCGACGATTTCGGTACTGGCTATTCGTCTTTGAGTTACTTGCACCGTTTTCCGCTTGATACACTGAAGATCGATCGATCTTTTGTGAGCCGCTTGGGGGCTGTCGAAAACGGTGACGACGGGGGTCAGCCTGTGCAGATTGTGCGGGCGATCGTAACTTTGGCTCACAATTTGGGATTAAATGCGATCGCCGAAGGTGTAGAGACAGCCGAACAGTTAGCACAGCTTCGAGAATTAGACTGCGAATTAGCTCAGGGATATTGGTTTTCTAAACCTTTGGACAGTTCTGCCGTGACAGAAATCCTGATAAATCTCGGTAATATAGCAATTATGGACTGATTGAGGTACAGATTGGTAAATAGTGCCTCACCCTGTGAAGACATTTTTGCTACAAACTCCTAATCTCAAAACTGATGCACCAGGGAATAAATGGTGCATCAAAATTAGAGTTTAGGTGATGATATCAAATCTGTTAGGATCGGAATTATTCATCTGCGTGAATCCGCGTCCATCCATTTTCATCTGCGGTTAATACATTCTCTTTTTTTAACCGCAGATGAGGGCAGATTAACACATATTCACGCAGATAAATGAGTTCAATTCCGGTTGTACCGTCCGTGATTGTTGAGTATTGATATCGTTTCCGGTTGCATCGGAATGATTTAACCGCAGAGGGCGCAGAGAACGCAGATGGAGAGAATACAGAGAGGAATAATTCCGATGCTACCGGATTTGATATGACTGGATTTTATAGCAGAAGGAAGCAGGAAGAAGCAATATAATCAATCGTTTCAGCCATTAACAACCTCCTAACCGTCTTGGCGGTTGCTATATCAGGACGATGCTACCGGATTTGATATGGTTGAAAATTACCAAACTGACCACGAATTTCAAAGGTGGTACCCGCCACGTGGTTTATCCGTGGAATCAATCCAACATCGAAAATCGAAAATCCTCAAGAAAGAGCATTTATCTCGCGCAAGTCAATCCAAAATCTAAAATCTAAAATCTAAAATCGAATGACGCACAGTAACGCTTTCGCAATTGCCAATTGCCAATTACAACTTACCAATTCCCTATGAACAATTAGCTTTGAGGGGAATCTCGATCGCCAATTCTGTACCCTGTCCGGGCGAAGAAGTGCATTTCAGCGACCCGTTGTGTCTGTCTGTAACAATTTGATAGCTAATTGACAAGCCCATCCCAGTGCCTTTACCCACAGGTTTAGTGGTAAAAAACGGGTCAAAAAGCCGAGTGCCGACAGTCTCCGGTATTCCCGGCCCGTTGTCAGCAATCCGAATGATTACTTTGCCCGCTGGCGATATTTCAGTGCGGATGCGGATGTTGCTGGGCTGTTCCCGCATTTCCTCAGCAGAACGGCGCTGATCCCGTTCTTCCAAAGCATCCAAAGCATTGCTCAAGATGTTCATAAATACTTGATTTAATTGTCCGGCATAACATTCTACTAAGGGCAGTTGAGCGTATTCTTTAATTACCTCAATTTCTGGATGGTTGTGTTTAGCTTTGAGCCGGTGCTGCAAAATCATCAGGGTGCTATCTATGCCCTCGTGGATGTTGACGGCTTTCATTTCCGCTTCGTCCATGCGGGAAAATGTGCGGAGAGAAGCAACAATTTGTTGAATTCTGTCTGCACCGACTTTCATTGAAGAAAGCAACTTTGGTAAGTCTTCCATCAGAAAGTCGAGTTCAATAGTGTCTACTTCTTCTTGAATTTCTGGGACGGGATCGGGATAGTGGTTTTGGTAAAGTTCGATCAGGTGTAGCAAGTCTTGAGTATAGTCGTTGGCGTGGGTGAGATTGCCGTAAATAAAGTTAACTGGGTTGTTGATTTCGTGGGCGACTCCTGCCACAAGTTGACCGAGACTCGACATTTTTTCATTTTGAATTAACTGCGATTGAGTGCTGGTTAATTTCTGCAAGGTTTGTTCTAATTCGAGAGCTTTATTGCGAGTTTGGGCGTAAAGATCGGCTTGGTTGAGAGCGATCGCCAATTGAACTGTAACCGCTTGCAATAATTCTACTTCGCCCTCACTCCAGGGTCGCACAGCAGCGGAGTGGGCGCAGGTAACAACGCTCACTACTCCCGAAAGTGCCTGCATCGGAATTGCTAAAACAGATTGGTAGCCTAGAGAGTTAAGAGACCTTCTCCAAACAGGGTCTGCGAGCGCTCCGACATCATCGATTTGCAGCGTTTCTAGACGCAACATCTGTTCTCCTATAGTGCCGAAGTCAGAAGCTTTATAGCAACCTATTAAATCGGGAAGTTCTCTTCTGCGAGATTCTTGAATAATTTCCCAAAAAGCTTCTTCTTGTTCGCTGCGGTACCAGGAAAAATAGCACCGATCGATCTGCATGAAAGCCCTAATTTCTTGGACTGCGACAGCAATAATGCTGTCGAAATCGAGGGAATTGCGGATTTGAGTAGTGAGGTTGTTGAGCAATTTTTCTCGATCGGCCTGCTGTCTGAGTCGGGCTTCCGATCGCCTCAAGGCAATTTCTCCCCGCTTGCGATCGGTAATGTCTTCGGTGACAGCTAATAGATATTGCGGTTTGCCATCAGCATCGAGTATTGCTGTTTTCTTGGTATGAAATATCCGCGTTTCTCCTTGGCTCGTTTCAATCTCTTCTTCGGCGATTTCTACAATTTGCCCGCTATTGAGCACTTCCCGGTCTTTGGTGGTGAAAAAATCAGCTTGTTCTGTTGGGAAAAAGTCGTAATCATTTTTGCCGATTACTTCTGCTGCACTGAAACCGAGCAACTCTTCTGCTACTGGGTTCCACAGTACAAACCGCAGTTCTTGGGCATCCTTGGCAACCACTCCTACGGGTATGGTTTTGAGTACGGACTCCATAAACTGTTGGGCGTGTTGGAGTTCTGCTTCTGCCTGTTTGCGATCGCTAATATCTCGGACGTTGGCAATGACGCTGAGATTGCCGTTGAGATGAATTCTGGACAGGGCAACTTCTACATCAAAGGTTGAACCGTCGTTGGGACGCCTCGCTTTCCATTCCACGCGGGGTGTTTCGCCGGCTAATACTCTTTCCCAAATTTCTCCAATTTGTTCAGAGAGATTGTCGCCGCTTGAATAGTCGTTTTTAATTGATAAATTTGTTGCTTGTTCCTGGCTCACTCCGTACATTTCTAACATTCGATTATTGACATCGAGAATGTTGCCTTCTAAATCGTGAATGAAGATAGCATCGTAGACATTGTTAAATATGGTTCGCAGGTTTTGCTCGGAAACTTGCAGCGCTGCTTCTGCCTGTTTGCGATCGCCAATTTCTTGTTCTAATTGCGTGACTGCTTGGGAAAGTTCGGCCGTGCGATCGCTCACTCTGTCTTCCAACTCGACTGCTGCTTGCCGCAGTGCTGCTTCGGCGGCTTTGCGATCGGTAATATCGATCACCGTACCGAACAGTTTTACCACCTTGCCGTTCACATCGGTTTCGGCTCTGCCCACGGCGTTCACGTGTCGCAAGATGCCGTCGGGACGGTAAAGGCGAAAGTCAAAATCAAAAGGGATGCCTGTTGCGAGTCCCTGCTGCACTTGAGTCTGCCACAATTCCAAATCTTCTGGATGAATCAGAGCTACCTGTTCGGCTATGTTGGGCGCGATGGGGGCCGGTTCGAGCCCGAAGATGCGGAAAAGTTCTTCCGACCAAGTGAGGGTTTCGGTGGCTGCGTCGAGTTCCCAATTGCCGACGTGGGCGAGTCTCTGGGCTTCTTTGAGCTGCCGCTGGCTGTGGCGGATGGCGGTTTCGGCAACTTTGCGATCGGTGATGTCGAACAGGACACCGCAAAATACGATTTCGCCGGTTTCGCTGCGAGTGGGCATGGAGTCGCCCTGCCACCAGCGAATCTCACCGTCGGGCTTGACTAAGCGCCCTTCATAGTGCCAGGGAGAGAGATTTTCTATGGCCTCGTTCACCGAAGCCATGTGGCTTTCCAAGTCTTCGGGGTGGATGCGGGAAATGAAGCAGGTAATGTCTCGCATCATTTCTGCTGCTGTGATGCCGGTAATATCTTCGATGCGATCGCTCATGTAGTCAACTCTCCACACTCCGTGGCTGCTGCAAAATTGGAACAGAGCTCCGGGGATGGTGGCCGCGATCGTCCGGAACCTGGCTTCGCTGGCCGTGAGGGCGGCAAAAGTCTGGCGCAGTTCTGCCGTGCGTGCTTCTACTCTGCGTTCTAGTTCTGCGTTGGCGTGTTGTAAGGCTGCTTCTGCTCGCTTGCGATCGGTAATGTCGGTGGCTGTACCGGTGGTGCCGAGGAAGTTTCCGGTTTCGTCGTAGAGGGCGATCGCATTGAACATCAAATGTTTCATGCTGCCGTCTTTGGCGATGTGGGTGGTCTCGTACTGGAAAACTGATTCTCCGGCAAACAGGCGGGCGAAAACTGCTAAATCTTTCTGGCTTTGTTCTAGTGTCACAAAGTCGGAGAACGGCCTACCGAGCATTTCTTCTGGTTCGTAACCGTAGATGTACTTAACTGCTGGGTTGACGAAGGTATAGCGTCCTGAAGCATCTACCGACCAAATCATGTCTTGGGAGGTTTCTACCAAGCTGCGGTATTTGGTTTCGCTGGCTTTGACGGCTTCTTCTGTTTTTTTGCGTTCCGTCATGTCGCGGGAGACGCCGACAGTCATGGCAACTTGGCCATCTTGATTGCGGATGGGTGTTTTGACTGTGCTCCACAGCCGCACTTCTCCGTCGTAGCGTGTCACCGGTTCTTCGGAAATGTACAGAGTCTGTCCGGTTTCAAATACGAAGGCGTCATCTTTGATGTACTGGAGAGTATTGTCGGTATCGGCGAAAGGTGCGTCTACTATGTCTTGAAGTTCCTCTTCAGTCATGCCGTAATAATTGCGGAATGCTTGATTTGCCCAGACGATTTTCGATTGGGGGCCTTTGACTAATACCATATCGCCGATCGAATCGAGAATTTGGTGATATTTTTGCTCGCTGTCGCGGAGTTTCTGCTGTGCCGCTTCGATTTCTGCTAATTGCCTCTGGGTTTGCAAGTGCAGTTCGGCTTGGTGGATGGCAACTGCTAAATGGTCGCCTACTTGTCTGGCAAATTCGATTTCGTCTTCTTGCCACTGGCGGGGTTGACCGCAGGAGTGAATGCACAGCAATCCCCACAGGTGTTGCCCTTGCAGCAGCGGTACGACTAAGTTAGCTCGGATTTGAAATCGCTTGAGGATTTTGAGGTGACAAGGGCTCAACCGGGCTTTGTAAATGTCCGTGACTACTTGAACGTATCCTTTAGCATAGTTGGCGGCAAATTGTTCGCCGAAACAGTAGTCGCGGACTCTTGCTCCCAAAGATGGGCTGTATTGGGGCAGTACGTCTTCAGACACTACTTCGCCCTCATTCCATTCGGATTCGGGAAAGAAGCGGTAGACGGCGACTCGATCGGCATTTAGGAGTTGCCGAACTTCGGTGGCTGTGATTTTGAATATTGTTTCTAAGTCTAGGGATTCACGAATTTTGCTAATCACTCCCATCAGCGCTTGCAGCTTTTTGAACCAGGTTTGAGACTGCGTTTCTCTTTCTAGGTGAGCTAGTTTCTCGCGCAGGTTGCAGACTTCGTAATAGAGGTATTCATGAAACATAATGCTTTTTATTTAGTTATTTTGCGGTTTGGTATCGAGGTTGATGGCATCTCAATAGCGCTCTGCAAGTTGAGCCTGGTAACTCAAAAAGGTAAAGAACATATTTTCCTCCTTCTGCTACCCCTTAGCAGCTACTCACGTTGCATTTCCGTATCTTTTCGAGATTTGGAGGTCAATCGACCATCTTAGCTTCCGTATATTTACTGAAAAAGTAGCATAATTTGCGACTTGATTAATTCTCAATTATTGAGAATAATGATAACAAAACTTACACATAAACCCGGTTTATTAACGTAATTAAGTCAGGGAAGCTCCGAAAGTGGAAACAAGAAACCCGGTTCCATTTCGCGATCGGGAGGAGCGTCTCTGACTAATTTTGACATTTTTTTGGCTCGCCTTCGGTTGCAATTGTCACCTTTTTATTATTACCGCAAACTCGAGCTATGGTTTCCTTGGTTTGGCGATCGAATATCCTGTTGGCTTTGCCTCTATTAAAATTTGTTTAAATTTAGGCGATCGCCTTTTCTAGAGTTTTCATTATTCTCGATTAATCTGCCCTAAATTAGATTTTATACAGCCTTTGGGGTAAGCCAAAATTTTAGATATTTTTCCTTGCATTCTCATTTTTTTATGCGAGTGATTGGATTTTTTAAACGGATTAAAATTCACCGAATCAAAGGTTAGCTTTCGGTCAAACAGTTGAGGTAGTTGCAGGCTATGATTAAATGGACTCAACTCAAGGGCTATTTCCTACCGCAACGGCTCAGGACGCGCGTTGGGGATAGCTTCCGCCCGGATAATTTTTGCCCGATTTTTGCGATTTTTGACAAGTGTAAAAATTTTAGATAATACCAATATTTACGGTATCACATTTTTGACTAAAGTAAAGGTCTTTCAAGCTTGATCAATAGAAATGGCGATCGCGAGGATTAAAGTTTGGGCAAAGTAATGACAAATTCCGTAGAAACTCGCATTTCACTTTCTATCTTTAAAGTGCCAGCGTGTTGGGCAATCCGATCGCGAGTGAGAGATCAGCCAAAACCGACTGTTTCTGCTGTTGGTTTAGTAATGAAGAAAGGATGGCCGATTTTTCCTTTAATTTCTAGAGAAACTCTGATGGTGTTGTCGCGCAGACCAAGTTCAACTGCTTTTGCCAGTTTTGGCGTTTTTAGCAAGTTTTTGAGAGTAAATTTTATATTTATTGATCGGTTCCTTGCTGCCCCTTTTTAGGCTTGTGAAATACAGCATAACAAGCACGATCAATGATATTTATCAAAGCGCGGTTTAAATCAGAGAAGCCTACTTTCGACAGAGCGATCGCACTGTCATACTCAGTATAAATTATTATATAGCAATCCTTGCAGGAGTCGTAAATTTTTGACCCCACCCCAACCCTCCCCTTATCAAGGGGAGGGAGTAAGAAATTCACAAATGATGCGAGGATGGCTATATTGAAGCGGCGAGCGATCGGCTGCTATGATCAACCAACAGCTACAAACTTAAGAAGCCGTTTTCAATATGGCGCTCGCTTCCTCAATATTTTGGGCAACCAATTTGCCCGACTTGATAAAGGCTGCTCTTTCAGTATCGCTGAGTTCAAGTTCCACTATTTGTTCCACTCCCTGATACCCCAAGCGGCAGGGAACTCCTAAAAAGATATCTTGCACGCCGTATTCGCCGTGCAAATAAACGCAGCAAGGCAAGAGTCGCGACTGATTAAATAAAATAGATTCTACCATCAAACTGACAGAAGATGCGGGTGCAAAATAAGCACTACCAGTCTTCATCAATTCTACAATTTCGGCGCCACCGTGGCGAGTCCGCTGTACGAGTCGATCGATCGTCCCAGCATCCATAAGTTGATTGAGGGGAATACCGTTGACAGTAGAATAGCGGGGCAAAGGAACCATCAAATCGCCATGAGAACCGATGACAGTGGCATTGACTTGAGCATTTGAAACGCCCAATTCCATTGCAATAAAAGTTTGAAAGCGGGCGGAGTCGAGAACTCCCCCCATCCCCATGACTCGGTGTTTGGGCAAATCTGCCGCTTCCCAAGCTAAATAAGTCATGATATCTAGGGGATTGGTGATGACGATTAAGATTGCTTCGGGAGAATGCTCGATCGCTTTTTTTGTGGCTTCCGTGACAATTCGAGCATTGATTTTAATTAAATCTTCCCGATTGATACCGGGTTTGCGCGGCACTCCGGCGGCAATTACTATAATATTTGAGTTGGTGGTATCTGTATAATTATTTGTACCGACAATTTGGCGATCGTGGCGTTCCACTCCCCTAGCTTCCATCAAATCCAAAGCAACGCCTTGCGGCCAACCTTCCACAATATCTAGCAATACTACATCTGCCAGATTTTTCTCGGCAATTCGCTGGGCTAACGTACTGCCGACTTTGCCTGCACCAATAATTGATACGCGGTTTGATGGAGAATTCATTTGATTTTAGATTTTAGATTTTAGATTTTAGCAATCAGCTTAATTGGGGAAAGGTGCGCGGTGTGCACCCTTCGCTACATTAAGAACAGTGAGGTTGAGTTGTGGTAAGTTACTTAAAATCTTCGAGTTGGTCTACCCGCAGCCAAATATTCGGGGTGGGTACTTTGCCAAATTTGACGAAGGCATAGTCGCCGCGAACATCCATCACTTCGCCCTTTGTTTCAAATATATAGGAGGAAAAGCGCTGGTCGCTGGCTTTGGCTTCTAGACTGTTTTCCAATTTTTCGCGTACAGCGCGAACTATACTGCCTTTTTTGATTGCCATAACTTGCTTTGTTTAGTTTAAAAAACTATACAAATTTTAATCTAGATTTGGCTGCAAAGTCACTCGGCGATTGAAATCGCTACTAAACAAACGAAGTCCACTCCAAGCGGACTAAGGAATAAAGGAGTGCGATTCGTGGGGTACATCTAAAATCTAAAATCAAAAGCCTAAAATCCATTGATTGCTTTTTAAGTCTGACAAATGGGGCAAAAATGAGTCGATCGCCCTGCTAATTTTATACGTTCGATGGTTGCGGAGCAAGTGCGGCAGGGTTGACCGGCCCTATTGTACACCCAAGCGACGCCGCCGTAGTTGCCGTTCACACCTTGGACGTTGAGAAAATTGCTAAAAGTGGTGCCACCGGATGCGATCGCCTTCTGTAAAACTTGAATAATAGCTGTATGGATGCGCCCAATTTGCTCTGCGGTCAAATCTGCACAGAGAGTTGTGGGCATCACTCCCGACAAAAACAAAGTTTCGTCTGCGTAAATATTGCCCAAACCAGCTATCAGTGCCTGGTCTAGCAAAGCTGTTTTAATGGGTCGCGCCCGCCGGTGCAGCTTGCGGGTCAAATATTCTGTTGTAAATTCGTCGGAAAATGGTTCGGGGCCTAAGAGTTTCAGACCGATGACTGTGCCCGAAACCTCGGTTTCTGCGGGCACATACCACATTTGCCCGAAGGTGCGCTGGTCTACAAACCGCAATTCTTGGTTTCCCTCAAAGAATAGCCGCACTCGCGCGTGTTTTTGCAGGGGTTCGGATTGGTTTACCCACAGCAGTTGTCCCGTCATCCGCAGGTGAACGCCCAACCAGCCGGCTTTTGAAGGAAGGAGGAAGGAAGAAGGGACTGGGAAGGAAGAAGAATCTGGAAGGGCGGGCACGGGGGCACCGCCCCTACATGGTGGGAATTGAGATAGTTCTGCCAGTAGATATTTGCCGCGTCTGTACCAAGATGCGATCGACTTTCCTTTGAGTTTTGTCAAAAAATCGGTCGCAGAGATTGAGCGGGCGATCGTGCTGTTTAACAACACATCCCCGCCCAAAATTTCTCGATCGAGGGTTGCTTGATTCAAACCCCGGCAAATAGTTTCAACTTCTGGCAGTTCTGGCACAATTAGCGTTGTTCTGTTCCTTGATTTGGCGAACCTTCGACGCTGCCGGTCACTTCTGCGCCCGGTTTGCTGTCCGTGGCAGTTTTCGGCTGCTGGGGGGCGCCACCGCTGCCGGTTTTGCGGGTTTTCTCGTCCAGCGTGGTTTGTTTGCCGCCGGATGCTACTGGAGTCCCTGTTTTCGCTTTTGCTTTGGGTGCTGACACTTCCACTAATTCGCTTTGGGCGAAGTTGTTGGTGTTGACGCCTGCATAATTTACGCTGTTAAAGCGAACGATAACTGGGTATTTAATGCCGCTTTGGTCTACCGTAGCAACGGTGCCCACTTCTTGATACCAGAAGGATTCTTTGCGGAGAATCCGAACTGTAGAACCGCGTTGAACCATGAGCTTTGTTTCCTTTGCGATGAATAAACGGATAAAGCCATTTTTTTTACTCTAGTCGATCGCGCGACGCATTTGAAGTCTGCAAGGAAATTTTTACCTGTGGCGTCGTTTTTTGAGCTGCTGTTTGTAAAGAAAAGTAAATACTTTGCTAGGGCGATCGCTGGGGTTGCAAAATAAATAAACAGACATTATCCGTTAAATACAAGCTGTGCGATCGGATCTATAAAAAACTTTACAAATTGTTGTGGGGTGGTGAGTTTGTTACCGGGGTGTGAGGAGGTTGTCGGGGCCGTTAGGTTGTTGCGGCGGCCGCCAGGGGTTTAAAACCCCTGTCTCATAGCTAAAGTCGTCTAAAGACGACTGAATATACAATTCTATTTTTGGGGCGGGCAGATTGTATTTTGGGGCGGGCGAGACGCCCAACCCCTACTCCCCACAAGAAAATTTAGTGATTGTGGAACAGGCATCTTGCCTGTTCTTAAGAATCATTGTGGAACAGGCATCTTGCCTGTTCCTAAGAATCATTGTGGAACAAGCATCTTGCCTGTTCCTAAGAATGGTGAAAGATGTGAGATTAATTAACTTTGTATTTAATTATCTGACCGCGCTAAACTATTGCAAAGTATGGGGAATATTTAAGTTATGTCGTTAGTTGATTTAGCTAATACTAAAGTTAGGGTTCTTGGATGGAGTGCGATCATGGGTGTTGCGCCAATGATTGCTAGCGCGATCGCCAATCCGGCAGTGACAGCAGCATTGGGTGTGATGGCTAATCCCGTCGTTGGGGGCATTTCTATTTTAGCAACGATCGCGGGTGGTATTGCGGGGAATATTGCGGCTAACGACTTGGGAAATCTGATGGCCGAAAAGTTGGCCAAAAATCCGAATATTCTTGACAATCACGATTTGATTAAGGCGGCGGGTGAGGCGATCGGCTATATTCTCAAGGATGTGGGGAAGTCGGACGAGTTAATTGCGATCGCCCTTAGTAAAAATTCGTCTGCCAGGGATTTAGATCGATTAGCCGAAAAAACTCCTGAATATTGGCTGAGCATTAACACAGAAGCGGCTGATTTGTCAAGGGGTTTAAATATTTCCGAAGAGCAACTGACTCTGATTTTTTCGGCGGATGCTGCGGAGTTTGATCGAGTTACGGGATTGACACCGGAAGATTGGGCAAAATTCATCGAGGAATTCGCCCGCAGCGAGGGGAAAACTTTTGATGCGGAAATCGTAGAATTTGTCGCGCAAAGACTCTACGCAACTTTCCCGCAGGCGTACCGGGAAGTGCTGAAACAAGATGCGGCGACGGGAGGACAAAAGTTTGCGGCGATGCTGTTGAATTTGCACCAAGTTGCTTTGGCCCAGCTTAAGGATTTGGGGCTGCAAAATGGGGAGATTCTCGACAAATTGGAGGCGGTGGCTACGCAGCAGCAGATTTGTCAAGTCATGGCGAAGTTGGGCGCGATCGAAATTGAGATCCGCGATGATTTGGCGCAGATTCGGGCATTGCTGCAAAGATATATCGATCCTGCTGCGCCGGGCTTGCCGATTTCTCTCAATTCAGAGACGATTATTCAGGACAGAATTAAAGACTTTACCGGTCGGAAATTTGTGTTTGAAGCAATTAATGAGTTTCTGAGGACAAAGCCGAAGGGCTATTTTGTTTTACAAGCGGAACCGGGTGTTGGGAAAAGCGCGATTCTGGCTGCCTGTGTGGTGATGCTGAAGCGACGCTGCGTTACTCATTTCAACTCGCAACCGGACGGGATTATCAACGCTGAAACTTTTCTAGAAAATGCTTGCATTCAGTTAATTGAAGGTTTTAACCTGAAAGACAAGTATCCTGTAATGCCGGAAAACGCTTTCAAAAACAACAACTTTTTAGGCAGGTTGCTGGGGGAGGTTAGCGCTGAGTCGAGCAGTGGCAAAAAGGTTATTTTTGTGGTGGATGCGCTGGATGAAGTTGATTTGCAGTCGCAAAGTAAAGGCAGCAATGTTCTTTATTTGCCTAATGATTTGCCGGAGAACGTTTATTTTATTGTCTCGAAGCGGCCGGCATTTCTGCCTATGCCACCTAAGCGGACTGTTTTTGATTTGATGCAGTACGGTGCAGAAAGTCTCGAAGATGTCAAGGCTTATCTGGCAAAACGCACGGAGAAAAGCGAGCTGATTCAGCATTGGATTAATGCTCAAGGTTTGCAGCGGGAACAGTTTGTGACGGCGGTAGCCCAAAAAAGCGAAAAGAAATTTATCTATCTCCGCCACGTACTTGATGAGATTGAAAGTGGCACGTACAATGACGTGAATTTGAATGATTTGCCAGCGGGTTTGGAGGAATATTATCAAAAACACTGGTTACAGATGATTGGCAGTGAAGACGATCTGCTGGAATTGAAAGTTAAGATTATCTACGTGCTGTCGAAAGCTCACGAAGCTGTTTCTCGCGGCTGGATTGCTAAATCGGTGCAGGAGACGGATTTTGAAGTACAGCAGGTACTCAAGAAATGGGATTCTTTTTTGCGACAGGAGCAGGTAAAGGGGGAAGTTCGCTACAACATTTATCACAACACCTTTCGCGAGTTTCTGGAAAAAAATGAAACGGTGAAATCTGCTGGGGTGAATGTGGAAGAACTTATCCGCGAAGGTATTAATAACAGGTTGGGAGGAGCGCCGATATGAGCAAATTAGGTGTGTGGTTGGCGCAGCAGAGTGAAAGCGATCGGGAATATTTTTTGAAATATCAACCCAGGGATTTCGTTCAGGGGTTGCAGGATTTTAATCGTTATTGTGCTTGGGTGACGGATTTCGGTTTTATGCAGATGAAACTGGAGGCGTTGGGGGTACAAGCGCTAATTGATGATTACGATTTTGCGAGAAATTCTGATGTGTTGCTGACCCAGGAGCAAAGTCAAACTCTGAGATTGATTCAAGGGGCAATTCGGAAGTCGGCACACGTTTTGGAAAAGGATAAAACGCAACTGGCAGGGCAGTTGTTGGGGAGGTTGCTAGATTGTGAAATGCCTGGGATTCAGGGGATGCTGGCACAAGCAAAGGAGTGGAAAGATGCTCTTTGGTTGCGGCCTTTGAAGGCTAATTTAGAGCGGGCAAATGAAGGTGCGTTGCGGACGCTTGTCGGTCATAGTAGCTCGGTATGTGCAGTGGCGATCGCACCCGACGGAAAAACCGCGATTTCGGCTTCATGGGATAAAACCCTGAAAATCTGGGACACCGAGACAGGCCGGGAACTCAAAACTCTCACGGGTCATAGTGACTCGGTATATGCAGTGGCGATCGCACGCCACGGAAAAACAGCGATTTCGGCATCCAGGGATAAAACCTTGAAAATCTGGGACACCGAGACAGGTTCAGAACTGAAAACTCTCACGGGTCATAGTTACTTTGTAAATGCAGTGGCGATCGCACCGGACGGAAAAACCGCGATTTCGGCATCCGAGGATAAAACCCTGAAAATCTGGGACACCGAGACAGGTTCAGAACTGAAAACTCTCACCGGTCATAGTAACTCGGTACGAGCAGTGGCGATCGCACCGGACGGAAAAACCGCGATTTCGGCATCCGAGGATCAAACCCTGAAAATCTGGGACACCGAGACAGGTTCAGAACTGAAAACT
>NZ_JAUBTR010000021.1:0-58063 GCF_036705045.1 Microcoleus sp. BR0-C5 | reverse complement strand
GCGATCGCACCGGACGGAAAAACCGCGATTTCGGCATCCGAGGATCAAACCCTGAAAATCTGGGACACCGAGACAGGCCGGGAACTCAAAACTCTCACGGGTCATAGTTTCCTGGTAAAAGCAGTGGCGATCGCACCCGACGGAAAAACCGCGATTTCGGCATCCTGGGATAAAACCCTGAAAATCTGGGATACCGAGACAGGCTTAGAACTGAAAACTCTCACGGGTCATAGTGACTGGGTATATGCAGTGGCGATCGCACCCGACGGCCTCACGGCGATTTCCGCATCCGGGGATAAAACCCTGAAAATCTGGGATTTGCTCACAGGTAAAGAGGTTGCTAGTTTCAGCGGAGATAGTGCGTTTTATGGCTGTGCTTTTGCGCCTGATGGAGTGACAGTTGTAGCGGGCGATTCGTCGGGCCGGGTGCATTTCCTGCGTTTGGAGGGAATGGGGGATTTGGGCGATGTTTGAGACAAATTTGCGATGATTTTTTGGGGTAGGGAAACGGCACGGCGCGGTGTTATATTTTGCCGTATTTACGATTGTTAGATGCGATCGTCGCATTCGATTTAGTTGGGCGGGCGATCGACTAAGGCCAGATCCCCCCTAGCCCCCCTTAAAGAAGGGGGGGACAAGAATCTTTTCAAAGTCCACCTTCTTAAGGGGGATTTAGGGGGATCTGGCCTCGGCGATTGACGACAGATACAAAAGGTTTTACTGCAAACGGGCGATCGACTTTTGGGGATTTGGGCGATCGACTTTTGCGGAAACGGGCGATCGACTTTTTGGGAAACGGGCGATCGACTTTTTGGGAAACGGGCGATCGACTTTTGGGAAACGGGCGATCGACTTTTTGGGAAACGGGCGATCGACTTTTTGGGAAACGGGCGATCGACTTTTGGGGATTTGGGCGATCGACTTTTGGGAAACGGGCGATCGGGCGATCAAAAAACAGTGTAAAATAAGGATAAACTCAAAACAATTATGAGAGTTATTGAAATTACCGAAGCGATCGATCCGCTTGCAGAATATGCAAATAGTCAAGAGCCAATTATGTTGACTCGCAACGGACAAATCATAGCAGCATTAATGCCATTTACCGGCAATCCAGAAACAGACAAACTTCCTTCTAACTTCCAGGAAGCTATCGAGCAACTATCCTTATCAGAAGAAAGTGCCACAGGCAATTCCCGCCAACAAACAGAATTAGCAACAACCTTTTACCAGTTAGCCGAACAATGGAAAACCGAAACTCGCGGCATTTCATCCACCGAACAAATGTCAGTACACCCAGCCTATCAGCAAATTATTGGCATGGGCCCCAATGTGATTCCGCTATTGTTGCGAGAATTGGAAAATAATTCCGGCCGCTGGTTTTGGGCTCTCAAAGCAATTAGTCGTGAAGAACCAGTAACGCCAGAACAGCGGGGTAAAACGCAATAAATGATTGCAACTTGGTTAAATTGGGGCAGAGAGAAAGGTTACAAATGGTAGGAAATGAAGCCTGGATTGCTAGGGTTAAAGTTTGGATAGAACGAGATTTTCCTAACTTGTCAAATACAGGTTATAAAATCACTAGCCCCGATACAATCGATTATAATTGTATTGATTGGGCGGCAGAAGATAACGAGAGATGGTGGTGGCCGGATTCACAAAATATTGATTATTGGCCTGCGGGAGTACCGCGCGAAGTGACGCTTAATGCTTTCATCCAAGCTTATCAAACTATAGGTTATCAAGTTTGCGATCGTCCGAATTTAGAACCAGGATTTCAAAAGATAGCAATCTACGCTGATTCTGCGGCGAAACCGACACACGCAGCCAGACAGCTACCTGATGGGAAATGGACGAGCAAACTCGGCCAAGATGAAGATATTCAACATGAAACTCTCGAAGGGCTCGTCGGTGAATTTTATGGGAATGTTGCTTGTATTATGCGTAAAGATATCGAATGCCCCACACAACAGTAATACTCGCGATCAGTGCCGATGGTAAGATTGCAGATGCAGTGCGATCGCCCGCGAGATTCGGTTCTGCCAACGACAAAGCCCACCTCGAACAGCAAGTAGCAGCAAGTGACGCGGTTTTGTTCGGCAACGGCACTTTACAGGCTTATGGGACGACGATGAGAGTGATTTCGCCGGAATTGCTCAAACAGAGGGAACTGCAAGGGAAGCCCCCACAACCGGTGCAAATTGTATGTTCGCGATCGCCCCAATTTGACCCAAACTTGCGATTTTTCCAGCAACCGGTGCCGCGATGGCTGCTGACTGGCCAAGATGCGAACACGGTGAATGACTGTGAGTTCGATCGCACTATCCATGCTAAAACAACGGATGGAGAGATTGATTGGATTGATGCGTTTCAACAGCTAGCCAGCTTGGGTATCAAACGCTTGGCGATTCTGGGCGGAGGGAAACTGGTAGCGTCTGTGCTCGCTGCGGGCTTGGTTGATGAACTTTGGCTGACGGTGTGCCCGTTAATTTTGGGCGGAGTGGATGCGCCAACTCCCGTTGAGGGAAAGGGTTTTTTGGCGGATTTGGCTCCGAAATTGCAGCTTTTGGCGGTTAAACAGGTGGGACAAGAGGTGTTTTTGCATTATAAGGTCGATCGGGCTAAAGAAACCGGGTTTTTTCCTGAATCTGGCGACTGCGATCAAGGATTTTCGCAAAAACCCGGTTTCTGATTACTCGCGTTTCCCAGCGATCAAATAATTGTATTAACTTAAATGAAGTTCGATCGCTCTACGCTCAAATCTCCCTATGCTGAAACAGCCAAAACCTCAATATTCTGTAGCCTGGATTAGCACAATAGGCGAAATCCCGCAAGCGTCGTGGGATGCCTTGGCGATGCCACTAAAAACTCCATTTCTGGAATGGGATTGGCTTAACAATCTCGAAGTATCGGGCAGTGCGACAGGTAAAACCGGTTGGCTGCCGCATCACTTGACTGTGTGGCGAGACAAACAGTTGATTGCTTGTGCGCCACTGTATGTCAAAAGCCACAGCTACGGCGAATTTGTATTCGATAATCAGTGGGCCGATTTAGCTCAACGTTTGGGCATTAAATATTATCCGAAATTGATGGGAATGACGCCGTTTACTCCGGCTGAAGGCTATCGGTTTTTGATTGCCGAGGGGGAAGATGAAGACGAGTTAACCGGAGTAATGGTAAGCGCGATCGACCATTTTTGCGATCGCCACAATATCTCCGGCTGCAATTTCCTTTATGTCGATCCAGAATGGCGGCAGCGCATGGAAAGCCACGGTTTCAGCAGTTGGCTGCACCACAGCTATATTTGGCAAAATCAAGGCTATCAAAATTTTGACAATTATTTAGGCGCATTTAATGCCAACCAGCGCCGCAATATCAAGCGCGAACGCAAAGCAGTCGATCAAGCTGGTTTGTTGATAAAAACGCTGACGGGCGATGAAATTCCCCAAGCCATGTTTGCTCAAATGTATGCTTTTTATGAGAATACTTGCGACAAATTTGGTTGGTGGGGAAGCAAGTATCTGACTAAGCGATTTTTTGAACAGTTGCACCACAATTATCGCGATCGAGTTTTATTTGTAGCCGCCTACGACAAGGAAGATGAGAGACAGCCGGTGGGTATGTCTTTTTGTTTGTATAAGGGCGATCGACTGTACGGGCGTTATTGGGGAAGTTTGCAGGAAATAGACTGTTTGCACTTCGATGCTTGCTACTATACGCCGATCGAATGGGCGATCGATCGGGGCATCCAAAGCTTCGATCCCGGTGCCGGCGGGCGGCACAAAAAACGGCGCGGCTTTCCAGCTACGCCAAATTATAGTTTGCACCGATTTTATAACAACCGTCTGGCGCAAATTCTCAAGTCTTATATCGGTCAAATTAACGAAAGAGAACAGGAAGAAATTGATGCAGTCAACGAGGATTTACCTTTTACTAAGTTACCTCCTTTGTTACTCGGCGAGTGACGGCTGACTGGGAATTGGGAATTGTAAATTAGTAACAGCCCATCGGTGTCAACCTAATACTAAAACCCTGTGTATATCTCGTTTGTATCGAAGTTTCGATACCCCTAAATCCCCCTTAAGAAGGGGGAATTTGAATGCTCTTCCCCCTTTATTAATGGGAGTTAGAGGGGACGTAAGAATACTCTTGTCCCCCCCTTATTAAGGGGGGTTAGGGGGGATCGAAACTCAACTATAAACGATATTTATTATGGATTTTAGTCTTAAGTTGACACGAATGGTAACAGTCAACAGTCAACAGTCAACAGTCAATAGTCAACAGTCAACAGTCAACAGTCAACAGTCAACAGTCAACAGTCAACAGTTAAACTAATTCAAAATTACCTTGCCATCTTCCTGAATTTGCAGCGATTTTGTATCAGCGTCCAAGTCAGTTGTCGCCCCGAAACTGACTTGCAACATTCCCGGCATCGCGGTTGCTTGGGGGCGAACCAGCAGCAATCCGCCGTCTGGGCGCTGGTAAGTGAGGGTGATTGGCACTTTGAGGGCTTGAAGCAAAATTTCAGATTGTTCGCCCAGAGTGCGCGGCTGGGTGACGCCTACGATTTGATAATTGATGACAGCATTGGTGGTATTCACCAGTTTAATTACTATCATGCCTTCGGCAGGCGTAACTCGCGCACTGGGCATGGGGAAGCGGGGAGGCGCGTCTGTTGGTGTAGAGGGCATCCCGCTGGGGCCCGGACTCGCAGCGGGAGTTGGTTCGCTGACGGGTTCTTCAGTGGCTGCGGGAGTTTCTGCGGGTTGGGAAACGGGTTTTCCTTGTTGGGGCGGGGGGCCGCCGGCTTGGGAAAGTGTTGCGAGACTAACGAGTAAACCCCCGCAGGTGGCGGCTAGCAAGCTGATTTTTTTTAACGGTAGATTGTGGTGAAACATAAATAACTCCTCACAAGTTCGATCGAGGTTTTCCAACAACGTTTATGTTAATCTATGCTGGAATTGAATTTTAATAGCTGGGTTTAGGCGCGATGTAGGAAGAATCTGGCTTGAGGGGTAGATTTTTTTTTACCGCAGAGGGCGCAGAGGAGGAGGGGAAGTTTTAGAGGCGAGATGCTTCTGATTTGTGTGGGGGGAGGGTGACGGTAACGGTGGTACCTCGATCGACTTGGCTGTCAATGCGGATTTGGCCGCGGTGATTTTCGACAATTGCTTTGGCGATGGCTAATCCTAAACCGGAACCTGCGGCGCTGCGGTGGGTGCGGGCGGGATCTGCGCGGTAGAATCGATCGAACAAATGCGGCAGGGCTTCTGCGGAAATTCCGATGCCGGTGTCTGTTACTTTGATTTGCAGCGCTGGATTTAACATCGGCGAATTTCTTTTGTTTTTAGCTGCAAGTTGCAATTCTACTTCAATTTCGCCGCCAGAGGGCGTGTACTGCACGGCGTTGCTGACGAGATTGGTAAAAAGTCGGGCTAGTTGATCCCAGTCGCCTAAGACTGTAAAGTTATTCTCAGCGTTGGGCTGATCGACAATTTCCAAAGAAAGAGAGAGATTTTGGGTAGTGGCGATCGCCTGTTGTTCTTCAATTACCTCCATCAGCAAAGCATCGAGAGGAACCTCAATCCACTGCTGCTGCACGATACCGCTGTCTTGTCTGGCTAAAAACAGCAAATCGTCAACCAAGCGCCCCAAACGGCGCGTTAGGCGTTCGATAACTTGTAGCTGTTGATGCTGCTGCGGTTCGATATCCGGTTCCGCCAAAGCTACTTGGACGTTAGTTTGAATAGTGGCGATCGGATTTCTGAGTTCGTGAGAAGCATCAGCGGTAAACTGTTTGAGACGCCCGTAAGACTCCCGCACCGGTGCCATCGCCAATCCCGACAGCAGCCACCCAATAGCTGCAACGCAAATTAGAGTTAAACCCGCGCCCAAAATCAAATCGAGAATTAATTGGCGGATGGGTTTTGTCACTTCAAACCAAGGATGGCTGACTCGCAAATATCCCAGAACTTGGCGACCGATTTGTACTCGCTGCGTTACTTGTCGGAGGGAATAGTTTTGAGCCGACTGCAACTTATTATTAATTATCCAAACTGTTTCGCCGGTGCGGTTAGCGTGAATAGGAATATTCAGCGGTTCCGATAAAGTAGACCACAGCAATTCGCCCGTAGGACTGAACCATTCTAAATCAATGTGGTCGTCTTCTACTGCATCGGTGCTATCTCGAAAACTGGCTTGAATATTAACTTGCAACTTATTTTTATCTTTGGTAGTAGGGAAAGTTAGCGGTTCGATAACGAGAGTTCGCTCTATTACTTCAACAACATGATTGAGGGTGTCATCAATGCGATCGATCAAAGTATGGCGGACGTAGAAATAGAAACCAGTGGCGAATACAAGCAACAATACAGCAGTAACGGCTGTGTACCAAATAGCGAGGCGACGACGGGTAGCTTGGAACATATTGCGAAAAAATCAGGAATCACCAATAGAATATTAAATAAAATCTGAAGTAATATCGCCGGCTCATATCTTGAGATTCATCTGCGTTCATCAGCGTATATCTGCCTTAATCAGCGGTTCCTCTTTCCATTATTAATACTTCAGACAGATGTGGAGAGAGGTGTCAGCCTGGTAGTCTACTCGCTAAACTTTTTAGGTAGAAAGCCTGTGAATAAATTTTTATTTCGAGCTGCGATCGGGCTATTAATGGCATTTTTTGGGGCAATTACCTATTTTACAAACGATGTACAAAATCCGGTAACAGGAGAGAGACAGCGGGTGCAGCTTTCTCCTCGCCAAGAGATAGTTTTGGGATTGCAGGCGCGAGATCAAATGGCCTCCAAATACGGGGGGCTTTATCCCAGCCAGAGTATTCAGCAGTATGTCGATCGAGTAGGAGAACGAGTTGTCAACGGTTCGGTGGCGAAACAAGCAGGTTATCCGTTTGAATTCCACCTGCTGCGAGACCCAGAAACTGTGAATGCTTTTGCTTTACCGGGGGGACAAGTTTTCATTACTGCGGGGCTGCTGCGGCGGCTGAATTCGGAGGCTCAGTTGGCTGCTGTACTGGGGCACGAGGCCGGTCACGTGGTGGGCCGGCACGGTGCGGAACACTTGGCAAAACAGCAGTTGGGCAGGTCTTTGGTAACGGCGGTTGGGGTGGCTACTAGCGACGATCGCGGGGGCGGTCAGCAGGCAGCATTAATTGCTCAAGCTGTCAATCAAGTTGTCGGTTTGCGGTACGGTAGGTCTGATGAACTT
The DNA here is from genome assembly GCF_036705045.1 of Microcoleus sp. BR0-C5. Classification (NCBI taxonomy): domain Bacteria; kingdom Bacillati; phylum Cyanobacteriota; class Cyanophyceae; order Oscillatoriales; family Microcoleaceae; genus Microcoleus; species Microcoleus sp. BR0-C5. The sequence goes on along the minus strand of NZ_JAUBTR010000021.1, from coordinate 50,839 downwards.
GAGAGCGATCAGCTCGGTTTTCGGTTTATGACGGAAGCGGGTTACGATCCTAGAGGTATTGTTGAGGTGATGAAAATTCTCGGTGCTGCTAGGAAGGGCGAAGCGCCGCCGGAGTTTTTAAGTTCTCACCCGAACCCTGAAAACCGAGTTGAAAAGTTGCAAGCTTTAATCGCGAAAAATTACCCTAACGGCGTTCCAGCTAATTTGAGGTCTGGACGCGAAGAGTTTGCTAAAAATGTGTCGGGCGGTTAGCAATAATTGCATCGGGCTTTACAAAAGTTATTACTAAAGGCGGATCAAAGTTCGGCTTGGATTTGACACGATCGACTTAATGAGCGATCGAGCAATTGGAAAGTTGAAAACCATGATTGAATCTTGGATGATTATCGGCGGCGTGACTTTCTCAGTCGCGTTCGGTACTCTGTTTTTTAAACTGCGCGATATTAACTGGGCAGTCAAACTTCAAAGACCGGATTGGATGTTTTTTGAGCCTGCTATTCCGTTAATTTGGACGGTGATTTTTGCTTGCGGGGCCGGCAGCGCTACTTTCGTGTGGGAACAGGAGCCAGGGAGCCTTAAAAGTGGGCTGTTGATGGCTTTGTACTTGCTTTTAGAAATTGTCACAGTTGCTTATATTCCCGCTACTCTCAGAGCCAAAAGTCTCAAAGTAGGGACAATGTTGGGAGGGGCTGGCGAGATTTTGGGATGTGTGTTGACGTTGGCTGTTTTGCCAATTTCTCAAACAGCAGCTTTGTTACTTTTGCCTTACGCGATTTGGGGTGCGATCGGCACTTATATTACTTGGGAAATGATTGATTTAAACCCAGAAGCTGCATAAATATAACGAACCGCGAAGACGCGAAGAATAACAGGCGAGACGCCTGTTCCACGAAGTAAGAAAAGATCGAGAAAATTTTAAAGCGATTCTGAAGTAATAACCATTGAATAACTATTAACTAACCATTCACAAGGATAATGCTCTTCTCTTTTCTTCTCTTGTCTTGTGGAACAGGCGTCCCGCCTGTTCTTATTCACACCTTCGCAGTTCATTAAAAAAAAGGATTGTTAATAGTAGCAAATCCTTGCAGCCTGGTTAACCGACCCAATCGAGTGAGGAAATCCGCTTGACTGTGCGTGCATATTTGATGAGAAAATAGATGAATAAAACTGGTTTAAATCAAAGGATGACAGTTATCAATGGCAATTAAAGACCAGCCCCAACCCCCTCGTTTTCGGCAAATTAGCAATATTTTGTTATTGCTATCAAGTTTGTTCCTGCTGGCAAATATCTTTTTGCCCAATTTGTTCGGGCCCCAAATTCCGCAAGTGCCTTACAGCTTGTTCGTCCATCAAGTGCAAGAACAAGATGTAGTCCGAGCTTCGGTAGGCCAAAATGAAATTCGCTACCAACTCAAAGGCGAAGGCGATCAACCCGGTCAAGTGCTGTCAACTACGCCTATTTTTGACCTGGAACTGCCTAAACTTTTGCAAGAAAAAGGCGTTGAATTTGCGGCAACTCCCCCTTCTAAAAATGGCTGGATCGGCAGTGTTTTGAGCTGGGTGGTTCCGCCGCTGATTTTTGTGGCGATTTTTCAATTTTTCATGAACAGGCAGGGTGGCGGGCCACAGGGTGCACTGTCGATCGGCAAAAGCAAAGCTAAGGTCTATGTAGAAGGCGAATCGGCGAAAATTACTTTTGCTGATGTGGCTGGAGTAGAAGAGGCTAAAACTGAATTAGTCGAAGTTGTTGAATTCCTGAAAACTCCCGACAGATTTACGGCAATTGGCGCGAGAATTCCGAAAGGTGTGCTGTTAGTCGGGCCGCCGGGAACTGGCAAAACTCTGTTAGCAAAAGCAGTGGCTGGTGAAGCTGGCGTGCCGTTTTTTAGCATTTCGGGTTCGGAGTTTGTGGAACTGTTTGTAGGTGTTGGTTCTGCAAGAGTTAGAGATTTATTCGAGCAGGCTAAGAAACAGGCTCCTTGTATTATTTTCATTGATGAATTGGACGCGATAGGCAAATCCCGCAGCAGTAACGCTAGCTTCGGCGGGAATGACGAGCGCGAACAAACTCTCAATCAACTGTTAACTGAAATGGATGGTTTTGCTGCGGGCAATACTACGGTAATTGTGTTGGCTGCAACTAACCGCCCGGAAAGTTTGGATGCTGCTTTGTTGCGCCCTGGTCGTTTCGATCGCCAAGTTTTAGTCGATCGCCCGGATTTGTCTGGCCGCGAAGCAATTTTGAACATTCACTCTCAAAAAGTGAAGTTGGGCCCGGATATTGACTTGAAGGCAGTTGCCACTCGTACCCCCGGTTTTTCGGGCGCAGATTTGGCAAATTTGGTCAATGAAGCTGCTTTGTTGGCGGCCCGCAACAAACGACTAACTGTAGCGCAGGAAGACTTTTTTGAGGCGTTTGAGCGCGTTGTAGCTGGCTTGGAAAAGAAAAGCCGGGTGCTCAACGAAAAAGAGAAAAAGATTGTGGCTTACCACGAAGTCGGGCACGCGATGGTTGGTGCCGCACTGACTGGCGGTGGCGAAGTGGCCAAAATATCGATCGTCCCGCGCGGTATGGCAGCATTGGGTTACACGTTGCAAGTACCCACAGAAGACCGTTTTTTGTTAGATGAATCGGAATTGCGCGGTCAAATTGCGACTTTGTTGGGCGGGCGATCGGCTGAGGAAGTTGTGTTTGGTAGCATTACTACTGGCGCTTCCAACGACTTGCAAAGGGCGACTGATTTAGCTGAACGGATGGTGACAACTTACGGGATGAGTAAGGTTTTGGGGCCTCTAGCTTACGATCGAGGCCAGCAAGCAATGTTCCTCAATGACGGTATGGGAAATGCCCGCCGCGCTGTCAGTGCTCAGACTGCTGAGGCGATCGACCAAGAAGTGAAGGAAATAGTCGAAACTGCACACCAGCAAGCTTTGGATATTCTGAAAGCCAATCGAGAATTGTTGGAAACAATTACGCAGAAACTGTTGGAAACTGAGGTGGTGGAAGGTGACGCACTTCGCGAATTCCTCGGTCAAGTGCGGCCTTTAGATAAGGTTGCAGCTTCAGTTTAATAGGGTTTAATTAAACCGCAGATGAACGCAGATGATTCCAAATCATCTGCGTTTTTTGATACTTACTGGTAGGAATCGCGTTAGGTTACAACCCTTTGATATACTGCCTCAATACAGGTGGGAGAGTGTAAAGACTTTCCTGTTTTTCTATAAAGCAGCGCCGTGATAAAGATTGGAGCGCGTTGAGTAAATCTGATGAGGATATTTGTCCTTTTTCTAGTAATTTTGCTAGGTTGACTGGCTGGTTTTCCCTAGCCAACAAAGACATAACTTGTTTTTCTAGTTCGGAAGTGCGATCGTACTGCTGCTGTAAAATATCTTTCAAATCTTCTGGCAACAATATGATATTATCTAGTAATAATTCTGTCACGCCGATTCCCAACTCTTGAATCAAATTAGCCACGCTTTTTAACCATAGGGGGTTGCCTTGGTAGCGATGAATGAGTGCTTCATTGTTGTCAATTTCTTCTAACCCATAATCTCTGAGTATTTCCCGTCCGGCGGCGATGTCTAAACCTTTGAGTTGTAAAGTACGAATGGGAGTATTTTGGTTTTTAACTTGAGTGACTTCTCTGGGTTGTTCCCAACCGATTAACAGAAAGCAACTTTGATGGGATAATTTTTCTATTTGTTTGAATAAAGAGCGATATTCTTCGCATTGGGGTTTATATTTTCCTGCCAATTCCCCCCTAGAAAAAAGGTTTTGAACGTCATCTAAGACTACTAAACAGCGATGGTTTTGCAAATACTTAATCAGCGGTAAGCGTTTCTGGTTTGTTGGGGATAAATCTTGTTTTTCTGACTGGGAAAAAAGCTGTGTTAGGTTAGATTGAAATTTATCTATGCTGGGGAATTCGTCTAGAGTGTACCAAACTGCGTACTCAAACTCGTCTTTAATTTGTTGTACGAGTTGCACTGCTAGGGATGTTTTGCCGATTCCACTGATGCCGGTGAGCGTGATCAGGCGGCTGCGTTGTTGTAGAATCCAGGTGGTGAGGGTGTCGAGTTCGGGGGTGCGATGGTAGAAATCGCCCAACTCTGGCATTTCGCTTAAATCTTGATGTAGAGTTTGAGGTTGTTTTGTGTTAGATGTTTCCTGATTTGGTGGGTGTGAGTTTGGGAGATCTGGCGGGTATCTAGCATCTCCACAAATGTTAAAATTACCGATGGCTACAACGTCACCTTGTGCAAAGTTTGAAGAATTAGAGACTTGGAACCTCTTAATTGCCGAGCGAAAATTTGATTTAGTAACATCTTCTCCCAATTCTTCTGAAAGTGCCTGCCATAATTCCATTCCTACCTCTCTAACACGATCCTCTGATCTATTAACCGCCTTGGCAATTTCTTTGTAGCCTTCATCTTCCCATGTTCCGCGCAGAATCCTCTCTTGCAAGTCATTGAGGTGCTTACCTGTTCTAGCAAATACCAAATCTTCTGCGAGTTTTAGCACTTCTGTAAGGTTCATACATCCGGATAGATATCAAGGTTGGTTGTATTGTACCCAACATTTACTCACATTTCCCAACATTTTCCCATATTTCCCAATTTTTTGTCTGTTATCAACTCGAAAAGTCCCGATAACTACCAAAGTTTTTGCAAGCTGAAAAACCAAAGTTAAGTGCTAGTATGGAGCGGGAGCAACTTTACTCTGGGAAATGTCAAATACATGGCTCAACCTATAAATTTAATAAGATATCAGTGAGATGAAAGACACGCTCATCGTCAAAATTCTCAAGGAAGGCGACCAAGTTTTGAATGTCTCATACATTGGTGAAGCGATTCACATAGTTGTGCGGAAACCGAACGAGGAAGTTTTTGTTTACTCCGTATCCCGTGATGCATATGGACAGCCTAAACTGTCTAAATTACCAGAGATTACCATCACTCATGGAGATGGTGAAGTTGAAGCACGGGCAACCGATGCTAGTGGTCAAGAAGTTCTCTCTATAACGGCTTAATGAGGTGAGTAATGGGTAAGAAGTCTCTTAAAATAACAGTTCATGGTTTATCTGATGAAAACTACGCCGATGTTGCTCATGGGATAGTGAAAACAGTCAAGTCAGTTGCTCCAAATAGCGATATCTCAATTCTGGGGGCCAGTCCACAAACATTTAAGGGTTCATCCAACAAGGAAATCGAGGGTAAGTAACGTGGCAAGTCAGAAACGATCCAACGAACACTTGAAGGCACAGAAGGCAGTCAAGCAGAGGGATGGTAACGAATGTGAAATTTGCGGTAAAGTCCCGGAGATCGCAAATGGACACCATGTTATTGCTTACAGTGATGGTGGTCCGGCGGATTTGAAGAATATGATGACACTTTGCCCAGAGTGCCACAGGGCTTACCACAATGGAGAAATACAAGTCGATATTTGGCGATTTTGAATACAACGTCAAGCTTGCCTACTGTTCTCCAAGATACCTATAAAAATTGATAAGCCTCAGCTTTTGTTGCTGAGGTTTTTATTTTTATTTAAGGGGTTAAATCGCACCTCAACCTGCATCCCATCTGAGAAAGTCCTTTCTTTTTGCTTCTGCATCCCGCTCCATCGCAGCTATAGTTTTTGTAAACTTTTCAACCCATTCTTTACTGACTTCATACTCTAGTTCATCTTTACTCAGGGTTTCCACCTCATTAAATCTATAGCTATAATTCCTTTACCATTATAAACAAACAGAAACCCGGCTGCTTCAAACAACCGGGCTTCTCCATATTTTTGCTGCATTTTCGACCGCTCAAATTCCGGGTACGTAGGCCATAACTGGAGTACCTTGCTGCTGCTGCGCGATTTCCAAAAGGCGTTGAATCCGCTCCTCTGTCGGCGGGTGAGTGCGGAAAAGTGACTGCAAACCTTTAGTCGAAAAAGGATTCACAATTAGCAGCGGCGACATCGCAGGATTGCCGTGCATCGGAATTTCATGACCCATTTTCTCCAATTTTTGCAGCGCGTTTGCTAAGCCGATCGGGTTATTGGTAATTTCCACCGCACCGCTGTCTGCTGCAAATTCCCTTGTCCGAGAAATCGCCATTTGAATTACGGTTGCTGATAGGGGTGCTAAAATGATTAAAAACAGCAACCCAAACGGATTCGGCCCTTGTCTGCTATCCCGCGTCACCGGGCCGTAAAGCGCTCCAAAAGTCAGAATTCGCCCGATAAATGTAATTGCACCGGCAATTGTTCCTGCAACTGCTTGAGTGAGGGTGTCGCGGTTGCGGATGTGCGTGAGTTCGTGCGCTAAAACGCCTTCCAATTCTTCGCGGGAAAGCAGATTCATGATGCCTTCAGTAACTGCTATTGTCGCGTGTTCCGGGTCTCTTCCTGTGGCGAATGCGTTGGGAGATTGAGTGGGAACTACAAAGATTTTCGGTACGGGAATTTGGGCTTTTTCGCTCAGCGATGCTACCATATCGTAGATTTCGGGTGCTTCGCTGCGGGCGATCGGCTGAGCGCGGTAAGCCATTAAAGCGGCCGTGTCGGAATAGTACCAAGAGCTAAAACTTGAGAAGGCGGCTAGCGCTAAACCGATGTAAAGTCCTTGCTCGTTGCCGATTAAATAATAACTTCCTAAAACGAGAAGGCCGCTTAGGAGTCCTAAGAGAGCGGCTGTTCTGAGTTGATTTGTTCCTAACATGGCGGGTTGAGGGCGATCGCTATTTTGATATTTTTGAGCTTGTAATTAGATTTTCATGTTTGGGAGCGATCGCGCCTCTATCTGCCGAAATAACTGCTGTCGCCAATAGTAGTATTTCACCTTTTGAGTCAGAAACTGGGAATCCCTCGGGAGGCTCTATCGCCTGCTCTCAAGAGGCGATAGAGCCACAGGATATGACATTTCCAGGCTCTGGTTGGAAACGAGATTAAACGAGATAACCATTCTAAATACCCTTGGACTGCAATTACAGTATAATTAGTGAATATGACATAGTAAAAATTGTACAGAAATCATGACTATCGAGCTACAGATTTTTCAAACGGTCGTCAAGATGCCAGAATCTCTCAAACAAGAGATATTGCATTATGCAAAATATCTACTTGAAAAACACGCCAAAACAGAATCATCTCCCGAACAAATTGAACAACCTCATGGTTATGGTAGTTGGGCCGGTCAGATCGTTATGTCTGATGATTTCGATGAACCGCTGGAAGATTTAAAGGAATATATGTAACATGGAATCCCTTTTAGATACTCATGCCTTTCTGTGGTATTTGCTTGGCGATTCCAATCTAGGTAGTAAAGCAAAATAAGCGATCGATACTAAAACAGGTTTGTATTTTAGTATGGCCAGCCTCTGGGAAATCTCTATTAAAATTAATGTCGGTAAGCTTCAACTGAATCGGCCATTTGAAGACCTGCCGAAGGAATTGCAATACATTAACGCTCAAATTCTACCAATTACATTTGAAGACACTGAGATTTATGCAGGTCTTCCTCTGCATCATCGAGATCCTTTCGATCGCATTCTGGTAGCACAGACGATGAATCATTCGCTGGTTTTGATTAGTCGTGATGAGGCTTTCGATGCTTATCCAATTCAGCGGGTGTGGTGATGAAGAAGGCAAAAATTTTATAAGTAAGCCCAGCTAACAAAACAGAATAGCCAGATACCCGACTTGTTTAAGAAGTCGGGTATCTGGCTATTAGGTTGAATTCTCCAACCCTAAACCGCTTGCACTTGCTTTTCCTCAACAGCAACTGGTTCTTGATATACAGTTTGAGACTCATTAGCCAAAAAGTCAGCCAATTGAGCTTCAATTTCATCCCGTACAATCTGGCGGTATTCGAGGAAATGCTCGTTGTGGGCGCACACAGTTAAATAGTGATCCCAAACCGCAGGATTGCGCTTGACAATGCTGAACAAATGATGCCAAAACTTCCAGCGAGTGCTACGCTTGACTCCCTGACGCCACACCACAGTTAGCAGTGCTCGCAAGTCTATCCAACTGGGAATTCTTGCAGGTATATTTGCTGTAGGTGCACCCAACATTAAGAAATGGCGATAAGTCCGGTCTAAATATTTCTCAGCATCGTACACTTCGCAGAATGCCTCGACATATTCGCGGGCAATATCTTCGAGAGGCCGCGTCGGGATAAAGTTCATCAAGGTAGTCTGGTTGAGGTTGCCAGATTTGTCGCGCAACCGCCCTTCTTTTGCTAGTCTGTGGGACAATGCAGTGTGCGGCAAAGCTTGCAGCATTCCAAAGGTTGTACTCGGAATGGCGGCTGCTTCGGCAAACTTGACAATCCGCTGACCGGCACCGGGTTTTTCGCCGTCGAATCCGATGATAAATCCGGCCATTACTCGCAACCCGGATTTGGCAATTAACTCTACGGATTCGATCAGGGAATTGCGAGTATTTTGGAATTTTTTCGTCATTTGCAGGCTTTCTTCGTCGGGAGTTTCAATCCCTAAAAACACTGCATTGAAATTGCAAGCAACCATCATGTCCATCAATTCTTGGTCTTGGGCTAAATCGATGGATGCTTCTGTGTTGAAAGTAAACGGGAATTTGTGTTCTTCTTGCCAGACTTTTAAGTCTTTTAGCAATAGTTTGACGCTGCGTTTGTTGCCGATAAAATTGTCATCTACCATGAACACGCCGCGCCGCCAGCCCAAGTTGTAGAGAAAGTCTAATTCTGCTATCAATTGTTGGGGGTTTTTGGTGCGGGGTTTGCGGCCGTAGAGGACGATGATGTCGCAGAATTCGCACTGGAAAGGGCAGCCTCTGGAAAATTGAATCGACATCGAGTCGTAGGCGTCTAATTCCAGCAAGTCGAAGCGGGGGACTGGGGTTGTGGTAACATCGGGTTTTACGCCGTCCGATCGATACATTCCGCTTTTTTCGCCCCGCAGTACCGCTTCTACGAACATGGGCAAGGTGATTTCGCCTTCGTCGAGAATCAGGTAATCTATGCCCGCTGCTTGAGGTTCTTCGGGTACGGAAGTCGGGTAAGGGCCGCCGCAAGCTACGGATTTACCGCGCCGTTTTGCTTCGCGAATTATGTCTAGCAAATCTTCTTTTTGGACAATCATTGCGGAGAGAATAACGAGCTCGGCCCATTCCCATTCTGCTTCTGTGATTTGTCTGATGTTGCGATCGACTAACTTAAATTCCCATTCTTGGGGTAAAATAGCTGCTACCGTTACCAAACCCAGCGGTGGCAGCAGCACTTTACGATCGACTAATTCTAGGATTTTCTCGTAAGACCAAAATGTTTTCGGAAACAGCGGGTAAACTAGAAGGACTCGCATTATATGTTAAACCTCACATCAGTAAACAACTTGCGATCGGGCTGGCGTGTTTGAAAGTTCGATCGACTCTCAAGACTTCATGTTAAGGCTAAAATTACGATCTTGCACTCGATCGAATATCTGGCGAGGGGTGACACCCCCTAAAACCCACAAATTGAGCGCAATTTTTAGCTTGCAGTTCCCTGTTAAAGTTTGCAAATGCTGATATCTTATCGTATTTGACCCTTAATTAACGATAATCGCATTTAAAAAGCATGGGATTAAGGCAAAAAAGAACTGGAAACAGTAAATTACTGCTTTGGTGCGCCATAAGAACTCTACATTAGTTGCTTGATCCACATTGACTCTTCCTTTTCCCTCAACATTCATCCGTTAAATCCGTTAAACCCGTTAAATCCGTTATAAAATCCGCTGCCGAACTTCCTTCTGGCCTAATTTGAATCTTTGCCCGGAATCCCGCTAGTTCTTAACATATCTGCCACTGTGCCGCAGTAACTTGGCATTCCTATGCTTTCTGGATTCACAAGGTTTTGATAGGTAAAATGGCGGTAGCTGATGCAAAATCTATCCCAAGCAGCCACCTGAATTCGGAACAGCCAAATAAAGAAATCGGCTAGCCAAGGTGACAGAGTAATCCGAAAAAATATATTTTTATTCAAATACTGGCAAGCTTGTTCTACCACTTCGTTAGCTGTAATCGCCGGATTTCCTAGCACAAAATGTCGCGGTTCCTCGGAAGCAGGCGGGTGATCAACTAAATAATTAACTACTGTGGCAATGTCTGCGCCGTGGATAAAGTGAAAACTTCCATCTGCCTTAAACCAGCGAATCAAACCAATCCATTTTGCGACAACTGGCAAGCCAGATGACAAGTGAGAGACGGGTTTTTCTGCGTCTCCTCCCAATACTAATGTCGGGTAAAGTGCCGTAATCGGAGGCACATTTGTCAAGGCTGACAAATGCACCATGCAGTTGTATTTTGAGCTAATATAATCTGTCCCCAGTTCCCCGGCTTCTTTAAGCAAATTGTTGTCTCTACCGAGAATGCTGGCCGTTGAAAAATAAATTACTTGTTGGCAAGTCTGTGGCGAAAGTAGTTGAATTAGCTGGAGAGTTTTCGTTACGTTAACGTCAAAAACTTCTTGAGTTCCTCCCCAAGCAGTAGCGGCTACAATTGCTACATTAATTGTTTGCAAAAGTTCGGCGTGTTGCTCGATATCTCGCATATCGCCTTCTATGATATTAATGCCGGGGCGGGCTTTCCAGTCAAATTTTAATTTTTCTGGGTTACGAACTAATAAGTAAAGTTCGTGGTTTGTTTCTTGAATCAAAGTTTCGGCCATGTAGTGACCGATACAGCCACTTGCACCCGTCACAAAAATTTTTTTGGAGTTCATTTTGCCGCAGGGGAAGAGGGAGGATTTGACGCTTTTAAGGGCGGTAGGGAAACGGCATGGTCTATTAGTGTCAACTTAAGCCTAAAGCCGCCAGGGACTTAAGTCCCTGTCTAATAGCTAAAGTCCTCTGAAGAGGACTAATGAGTTTACAAGTCTTTTTCTCAGTCCTCTTAAGAGGACTTTAGCTTTGAGGCAGGGACTTAAGTCCCTGCCGGACTGCGGCTTTAGGCTTAAGTTGACATTAATAGGCAATACCGTTTTCCTACAAATATCAGGTGCAATTAACCGGATTTGATCTGATTCTAAAATCGAAATCAAATTAAGCAGCAACTGCAAGCAATTTGTCGGCTTGTTTTGCGGTTTCAAAGAAGAAACGCACGTTATCTTCTGGAGTTCCCGGTAAGACGCCGTGTCCCAAATTGAGGATGTGTCCGCGATGACCGGCTTTGCGAATTGTATCAAGAATTCGATCGCGAATAAACGGTTGAGAACCAAACAACACGCCCGGATCGAGATTTCCCTGAACGTTCATATTGGGGCCCAAACGCTTGCGCGCGTCGGCCATATCAACCGTCCAATCGACGCTGACGATATCCGCGCCGGATGTTGCCATGCGTTCGAGAATGCCGGCGCTACCGGTGACTAACAGAATTAGCGGGGTGTCGGGATGGGTTTTTTTGACTTGCTCGAATACTTGTTTCTGGTAAGGTAGAGCGAAGGTGTCGTAGTCTTGCGGGGAGAGTTGACCGGCCCAGGAGTCGAACATTTGCACGACTTGCGCGCCGCAGTCGATTTGATAGCGCACGTAAACTGCGATCGCATCTGCAAATTTCGAGAGCAACTGATGCAGTAAAGTTGGATCGGAAAATGCCATGTTTTTGATGATGGCATAATCCTTAGAACCTTTACCCTCAACCGCATAGGCCGCCAGCGTCCACGGCGCGCCCACAAAACCGAGCACGGTGGATTTGTTGCCGACTTCTTCGCGCAGGGATTTCAGGATTGTTTTGATAAACGGCAAGCTTTCTTCCGGGTTCAGCGGTTGCAGGTTGTCGATTTGCTGCTGAGTGCGGATGGGTGCGTGGATAATCGGGCCTTTGCCTTCGGCGATGTCCATGTCGATGCCCAAACCCGGCATGGGGGTGACAATATCGGAAAACAGAATTACGCCGTCGGGTTGAAACGCGCGCCACGGCTGAAGTGAAACTTCGATCGCAACTTCGGGAATTTCGGAACGTTCGCGAAACGAGGGATACTTTTCTCGCAAATCTCGATAAGCCTTCATGTAGCGGCCGGCTTGGCGCATCATCCACACGGGCGGGCGGTCTAGGGTTTCGCCACGGGCTGCCCGCAACAACAAGGGAACTTCATTTAATGCCGACATTTTAACTTTTCTCTACCTTAGATATTTCAATGCCTTTGGTAGCTTACCATTGTGCGATCGTCCTTTTTGACAAAAAATTCATCTCTCGGCGGGGAGGGAGATGAGGCAATTGCCTGAGTTCGATAGCAACCTTCTGGCACGGTCAAGGCATTCTTAATAGCTGAAAATATTGCTAATACTGAATTTTCACCTTGACCCTTCTGTTACAATGACAATCAAAACTAACAGAATGCGCGACGGCGACATCAAGTAGACGAAGCATCTAGCACTCTTTGCAGCAGCAAAGCGCCCAAAATCAGGACGGCGAAATAAAAATATGTTTTTTGACAATTGGTTTGAATTGATTCGGATTTTGACCGTGGGCGTTTCCGCTTACGTCGTGCTGATTTTTTTGCTCCTCATCTCCGGCAAGCGAACTCTGTCGAAGTGGAATGCCTTCGATTTCATCGTTACCATCGCCCTCGGTTCGACGCTGGCGACTGTCATCATGTCAAAAGACGTTTCGCTCGTCGAAGGCGTTTTCGGACTCGGCTTACTCATCGGGCTGCAATTCATCGTCACCTGGCTTGCCGTGCGGGTAAAGTGGGTAAAAAATCTCATCAAAGCCGAACCTACTATGCTGCTCAGCCAAGGCCAATTTCTGCCTGTGGCGATGCGGCAGCAGCGCGTGGGTGAATCGGAAATTCGGGCGGCGATTCGGGGGACGGGCAGCGCGTCGATCGAAGAAATCGAAGCAGTCGTGCTGGAAACCGACGGCAGCATGAGCGTTGTCAAACAATCTCCGAACAATTCGCGATCGGCTCTCAAAGATGTAGCTTAGTCGATCTTTAAATCTGTAGAGACCGCGGTTGATACGCTGAACTAAATACAAATTTAGTTTCTGTCTTAGCGCTGTAGGGAGGTAATCTGTCACCATCTAAATGCCCGGTCACAAAGCGATAATTATCGCTGTCAGGAGACTAGGGGCTAATCCCGATAGAATTCTAAATCTCAGAATTCCCCTCATCTTGTAGGGTGCGTCGCTGCGATATTTTCAAGTTTAGTTGTAGATTGTATCGGGCGACGCACCCTACTGTTAATTAAATCGAAACTATCTCGTCACACAAACTCCGCCCACCACTACCCGACATTGATCTCGGCCCGCATCGAATCTACTATCATTCCGCCTCGCCGAATCTAAATTTCTAGTCCGCGAATTGTAGTAATAATCTCCCGCTGGAAAGTTTCTAGTCGGGACAGCGCAGTAAGTCGAGTCTTGATTTCCATCGTCAAACCTTACTCTCACCATAGAACGTCTCTCGCGACAATCAACAGACCGCAAGCCAAAATCATCTTGCAGAGTCTGTGCTCTGTCATATTGACTGTCATATCGATCGTCATTTCGCCTCGTGTACCAATCGTCCCGCGAATTACCAGATCGTCTGTCGCCCCCATCAATTCCCGCAACTTCCAGCGTGTAGCTACCGCCTCTGGCAGCATCTTTCGTTAAGACTAAAAGTTTGTAATCGCCGCTGCGAGGAATTTGATAATTAAAAGAACGGTCTTGCGTAAAAGCGACTTGTTTGTTGTCACCGTAAAACAGCACCATTACGGGAGTAAAACCGCGACTTCTATCTGTGTTTAAAAACACTTCAATGTTGTCGCCTTCCCGAGCGCTGAATGTGTATTCTTGACCCCGCAATTCTTCCGTCGGAGATCCCGGTGTCCACATATTTCGGAAACGGTAAATCGGGGAAGTGCGGCGGATTACTCCATCTATGCGATCGTTATTCCGTATCTGTTCGCCAACAGCACTCTGAGAAATCCCCGTAAGTGCCAATCCTGCAACTAGCACAGTGGCAGCAATACTGTTTAACAAGTTGTGTGCTTTCATTTTAACCTCTCAAAAATTTTAAAATCTTTTGGCTTTTTATGCGCCGACATTTGCATACACACTCTATTTTAAATGTAATTTCTGCCAACCGTGTCAACCTCACCAAACCCGGCTATTTAGCGGGTGCAAAATCTCAAGCTAAAGTTATAGACGTAGATTCCTAATCTAAAGTTGCGATCAATCGCCGCAAATCAGCAATCCCGATTCAGCGTCGAGACTAGCCCTAATTCCCATGGGTAAAGCAGCGTTAACTCCCTCGTGCCCGAAGGGCAAATCCGAGACAATCGGAATATTCAAATCCAAGAGCCGATCGCGCAAAACCTCTTCAATGCTAAAACTGGGAATACTCGGATCAATCTCGCAGCGGCTGAAGCGCCCCAAAGCAATGCCCCGCACGCCTGCGAAAGCCCCCGCCATCCGCCATAAAGTCAGCATTCGATCGACCCTGTAAGGAGCCTCGGAAACATCCTCAAATGCGAGAATAACCCCGGTCAAATCCGGTTGATACGGGGTTCCGAGCAAATGAGAAGCCACCGTCAGATTCGCCGGAAACAGCCGCCCGGTAGCTTGTCCGCCACCCCATCCTTTACCTTGCAAAGATTGTAAGGGACGACCTTCTATGCAGTCAAAAAGTCGATCGACAGACCAATCCGGTTCATCCGCCAAAGTTGTCAGCATCGGCCCGTGAACACCCCAAATCCCCAATTTGTCGTGATTCCACAGCAAAGCAGTAATGTCGGAAAAGCCGATTAACCATTTCGGCGAATGGGAATCGGGAGTTGGAAATTGGGAATTTTCCGCCTTTCCCACTTTTCCTTTTTCCAAAAGTCGAGTGCTGCCGAAACCGCCTCGAACACAGAGAATACCGCGACAATCCGGGTCATTGAGGGCATCTGCGAGCTGTCGGACGCGGTTTTCGTCGGAACCGGCCAAATAGCCCCAGCGATCGTCAAAACCCGGTGTTAATTCAAGTCGATAGCCGCGGGATTTCCAAATTTCTACACCCTTTTCAAAATTGGTTGATTCTCGCAAAGTGCCACTAGGGGCAATTACTTTGAGCAAATCTCCTGGTTGTAGAAATTTTATGTTAGTCATTAGTAGGTTGATTGTTGACTGTTGACTGTTGACTGTTGGCTGTTGACGGTTGACTTTTGACTGTTAGCCTTTGGCTTTTTTTAGTGAGTTAAGATAGGCATTAAGTTTTGGTGAAAGTTCATTTAATAAAGGATGCACTCGATCGATTTGTTCTTGAGTCAAAAGATTGCGAGCGATAGTTGATGGCAAACCATTGACTGTCAACCGTCAACGGTCAACGGTCAACAGTCAACCGTCAACAATTAAGGTAAAGTCAGAATTTCCACCCCAGAATCAGTCACAGCCAGAGTGTGTTCAAATTGAGCCGAAAGCTTTCCATCCTGCGTGATCGCAGTCCAACCGTCGCCCAAAATTTCCACTTCCCAAGTACCCTCATTAATCATAGGCTCGATCGTAAAAACCATGCCTTGTCTGAGCTTCTTCCCCGTACCCCGCTTACCGTAGTGCAAAATTTCCGGTTCAGTGTGAAAAACGCGATGAACGCCGTGTCCCGCAAAATTTCGCACTACCGAAAAACCCTGCGCTTCAGCATATTCTTGAATCGCTGCACCGATGTCACCGGTACGAGCACCCGGTTTGACTTCCGCAATTCCTCTTCTTAAACATTCCTCGGTTACTTCAACTAACTTTTTCGCTACCGGTGAAGGTTTGCCCACAAAAAAAGTCTTGGAAGTATCGCCGTGATAGCCGTCAACTAAAGGCGTTACATCAATATTAATAATGTCACCTTCTTTAAGAATTTGTTTAGCATTCGGGATGCCGTGACAGACTACTTCATTGACGCTTGCACACAGAGATTTTGGAAATCCTTTATAGCCTAGCGGAGCGCTTTTTGCTCCGTGTGCCAAAGTCCAGCGTTCGGCTTCATCGTTAATTTCCAGAGTGCTTACTCCCGGTTTTACCATCGGTTCGAGATGTAGCAGAAGTTCGGCCGCTAAACGACCTGCTTCACGCATTTTTGCGATTTCTCTACTGGATAAAAGCACTAAACGTTCGGTTGCCATAGTTTTTTTCTGTTTTCTTTTTTGTTGTCGATTAAGAGTTTATTTAACTCAATTTGAGAATAGATTTGAACCAGTGTTCACAACGATCGCCCAAAGCTTCCAAAGAGTATTCTACCTCTACTTGTCGCCGACAAGCGCTGCGGTCAATTTGGTCTAAGCGGGCGATCGCACCTACCAAGCCCTTTACACTATCAGGCTCCACTAAAAAGCCCGTCAGTCCGTCTCTCACAATTTCCGCCGGCCCCCCGCGCTCGTAAGCAATCACAGGTACACCGCACGCTAAAGCCTCGATCGCGACATTTCCGAAAGCTTCCACCCAACGTGGTGTCATCAACAATGCTTGGCACTGACGGACTTGCTCTTGCATTTGGGTTGTTGTCAGAAACCCTAAATATTCTACCGGAGCATCCGGGTAATCTGCACAAATTTTTTGCCAATAATCCTCATCTTGCATTTTGCCCATAATTTTTAGGGAAATGCCTGTAATTTTCGCTGCTGCTACTGCATCTTCTAAGCCTTTCTCCGGGGCGATGCGGCCTAGCCAAGCTAATTTAGAGTGCGGTTTGTTGCAAAATTCGTACAGGGATAAATCTATGCCGTTTCCCAACAACTGACACTCCTTGGCAAAGGCAAATGTTTGGGCTTGAGAAGCGGTGTGAACTCCGATCGTACCAGGAAACTGCAGGGCGGTTTGTCCGGCGATGCGATCGAGGGATGCCGAAAGTGATCCCATGCTGATCAAATGTGCGATCGGAGTCCTAAAAAATGGCGTTAAATAAAACGGCAGCCAATCGTAGGCAAAATTAACAATGACATCCCATTCATCCTGAACTTGGCGAGCATATTCCCACATATTCGCCAGCACAGAATCTGCGGGCATCACAATAGGATCATTGTAATCTTGTGTTTGGGCGGTTACTTGCAAATCACCCGTTATTTCGATTACACAAATTGATTCTAAGACTGAACCTATCGGCGCTAAAACTGCTATTTTATGACCGCGACTCTGCAATTCTTTAGCAATGTTAAGGACTGTAAGTTCGACTCCGCCACCCAACCCCGAACCGAGTTTACCGACCGAAGTTGATAGGAACAATACTTTTAAATGGTTATTAGTCATTAGTCATTAGTCATTAGTCAGCCGTCACTAATTATAACATTATCTAACTTATAAATTCTCCCCTCTAAAATCTCAAATCTAAAATCACTTAAAAATTGCTACATTTATTAATCCATCCCAGAACGCGGACGGAGGCGGTTCAACTGATTGATTGCCCAGCGAGCAACTTCCTGAACTTCTGGATCTGGATCGTCCGTCGCACGGTGCAATAAGTAACTAATTTGATTCACCAATTCGTATATTCGCGTCAAGTCGCGAATTGCATTTTTACGCACTTCGGGATTTTCATTTTGCAGCGAAATTGACCACGCATTATTCATGGGTTTGAGCGTGCGAATGCCAATTTCTGAGAGACTTGCCAAAATTAAACTGTACTGCTTGGAGTCGGAATTTGCTAGCAAATCGAGCAACGGCTCAACTGCTCTGGAATCTCCCCGCTGGCCTAGTTCCCAAATTGCTTTGCCCCTCTTTGCCGGATTTAGCTGCTGCAAATCTTCAATCAGTGCTTCAGTAATATCAATTTTAGGTCTACCATCCGTTTCGGGAAGGGCAATACCTTTCTTCTTCGCTAGGGCATCGGCTTGATTAGTTGTTTCGGGAATGTTGAAACCTGTGTTGCTGTACCCGTTGCTGTGAGTTTCCAAAGGCGAGGTGTCGGAATTAATTCGATCGCCCTCAACTGCTGCATCCTGGGATTCTGATTCCCCGGATTCCAGGGTAAAAGGTTGATCGCTGTTCTGAATACTGTAGTCTTTTGGCAAATCCAAAGGGTAGGGCAAGGCTGACAGCGGTTTTGATAGCCCAAAAGAAGCCTCTTGCTGTGTAATTGCGTGCGAATTTGTAGGAGAATCGGGATTAGTGAATTGAGAGTTTTTTGGGTTCTGGCGATCAAATCTTCCCCGTCTTCGCTTAGAATAATTTGACTCGTCACTGCTAACTAATTTGAGCATGATAAATACTGCCGCTGCCGTGACGACAACTGCTGCCAAACCCAACATTAAGAACCCCCGCTGACGAGACAAAATGACGATCAAATTGGATACCGATTTCGGGATCTTAGAATTAGATTTGGACGTTTTGGACGGCTGAGATTTGTTTTTATCGGGCGCTGGAGACGGTTTTGGAGGCTTGGAATCCTGGCGGTCCGGGGGAGAGTTCGCCTGAGCAATTTCTTGGGAAACAGCACGCGCAGAGGCATTGAGTACCTGTTGCCCTCCGTCGGCACTTAGACTGAACGCAGCGCCCAGACAGGCAATGCAGGTGAACAAACATACAGAGGAGCGGTAATGCGCCATAAGACTCAATCCGGGTTTTGAGAGGCAACGCCGCATGACGAGCTTTAGTTTAACCTTGAGTTAGCTAGATCCTAGCTGCTATGGGCTTAACTAACTCACAAATACCACCAGACTAGCGAAAAACCCTGGTTTGAGAGGGCACTGAGCCAGATATTATAAGCACAATTGTGTCATTGACGTGCAACTCCTTTAAATAATTAGTTTAAAACGAACAACTACATCGGCGGCCGCGACTTTAGCAGCGGCATCCAGAAAGTTGATTGCAGCTAATCTCACCTACGTGCAGTGTGCAGTGCAGGCCCCGCAGCGCAGCACTGCGGGGGCGCTAGCAGACGATTGTGGCTCGCCGTCGATTTCTCACTAATAGCGTGGCATGACCAAAAGTTTAACAAGCTTCCGAGCCGACAGGTCGATCGTTTTTGTGTGAATTTGGGCGGAAGTGGGACAGGAGGATTGGCACTGATAACGATAAACCGGGTTTTTTCGTTAATTCTTCGCTGCTAAACCGCATATTTTCCGTACATTCCAGGACGCACTCTCGATCGAAGAAACCGGGTTTTTTTACCAAAAATGCTGTAAGAAAGAGAGCGCTGATTTGACCAATGTTAATTTCAAGGGGGGGAATTATGGCGGATAGAAGTGTTTGGGCGATCGACTAAGATAACCGTTAGGAAATATTGTATTCAGCAAGCAAACGCCAAAAATCCTACTTTTTTGTAAAAGTAGGGTCGGATTTAGTTAGGAGCTATAGTGAGAGCGAGTATACCCTTTCACGCACGCGCCCTCTGCCCACGTTCTGTTTATTTGTACCCACTTACTTAAGTTAAATCAATCGGTATTTCATCCTGTGCCGCCAAATTTGATATAAGATCGAGCTAAATTTCTAGTGTGAGAGTAGAGGCGTTTGTGAGCCAACAAGATATTTTAAATTTAGCAAAAGAAGGCGATGCCAGGGCGATCGCATTTCTGATCGGCCAAGCACTCCAAAGCTTCGGCGTCACGGCTAAAGCCAGCCGGGAAAATGACACCCTGCACCTGCTGCTGGAAGCAGAACATTTACCCGCAGAAGAAGCCTGTCTCCGAGTCGCAGTCAAAGGGTTGCAGCGGCTGCAACCAAATAACCTTTACTCAGTGACAGTTTACGGGCGGCGCGGCGGCGAGCAACTGCCCGCTTGGACTCAGACAGTAGAATTAAAAAAACGCTTGACTTCCGCACCCGTGAGTCCGTTAGTTGCCGTGAATGCAGCAGTAGCTGCGAGTGCAGCAGTAGCAGCTAGTGTAGCCGCTTCTCCCATTCCTGTGACTTTGCCCAAGCTAGAAACAACTCCAAATGTCACAACGGCGCCCCCTCAAACACCAGAAAAATCTCCGCCCCAACCCCCTAAAATCCCAACTCCAAAACCCCCAAACCCAAGGCAGCAAAAGCCATCGCCGCAGCCAGAATTAGCCGGCACTAAAACTAAAAAATCAGGGCTGTCAGTCGGTGCTCTGAGTCTAATTCTCGTACCGATATCCGGCTTTGTGCTGGCTTCTCAACTTTACAAATCCTCACCCACCGCTACTAATAACCCTCCAACGTCAAAGCCTGCGGTACAAGAAGTGAGATCAACACCCGCAGCCAAACCCCTTCCCGATCCAAAACCGCCCTCCCCTGCTGCCACAAAACCTGCCATTGTGCCCGCCACTGTCAGCATCAAAGCAGTTGGTGACATGATCCCCGGCACAAATTATCCCTACAACAAACTGCCGGCAAAAAAAGAGCTGTTATTAGAGTCGGTAAAACCGTACCTCAAAGGAGCTGATATTCTGTTTGGCAATTTTGAAAGCACGATGACCGATTATCCTTACAGTTCCAAAGCAGGCGGCGGACGAATGCTGTTTGCCTTTCGGACGCCTCCGAGTTATGCCAAAATTTTCAAAGATGTTGGTTTTGATATTTTGAGTGTTGCCAACAATCACTCTTACGATTTTAACGAGCAAGGATTTAAGGACACGATTAAAAACATCGACAGCAATGGCATGAAGGCTGTTGGTAAAAGAAATCAAATTGTTTATCAAAATGTCAAGGGCGTGAATTTTGCCTTTATCGGTTTCAGCAACTACGGCGACGTTCACAATTCCTTGCTGGAACTGAAAGCGGGAGCCGAAGTTGTCAAAAAAGCCAAGCAAAACGCTGATATTGTAGTGATATCAGTTCATGCTGGATCTGAAGGAACGGGAGCTATCAATGTGAGAAATAAAACTGAGTTCTTTTACGGAGAAAACCGGGGAAATATGGTTTTGTTTTCGCGGACGATGATTGATGCGGGAGCGGATTTGATTTTGGGACATGGCCCGCACGTTCCCAGAGCGATGGAACTTTATAAAGGGAAATTGATTGCTTATTCCCTGGGCAATTTTTTGGGTTATCGCACTTTGTCCACAGCCGGAGCACTCGGTAAATCTCTAATTTTGGATGTGAAAATGACTCCGAAAGGGGATTTTGTTTCTGGTAAGATTATCCCCATTCAACTTGACGGGCGAGGTGTGCCGGCTGTTGATAACAATTTTAGGACTGTGGGGTTGATTGACCGTTTGACAAAGAGCGATTTTCCCAATAGCGGTTTGACAATTGATGACAAGGGACAAATTTTGAAAAAGAGTAAGTAGTTATTGGGAATTGGGAATTTTAACTGGTTCCCAGGCAGAGCCTGGTAACCGATATCCAGAGGCTCTGCCTCGAAAAGCGATGGGAAAATTGCAGGCTGAGCCTCCGGATCTGCGTTACCAGGCTCTGCCTGGGAACAAGTAACCAGTAATTAAACTATTGTGGCCAGTTGCTCAGAGCAACGCCCGAAATCTGCAATTTAAATGCAGTACAGCTTACCCGCCCCTATACTGCAATCATCGTTTTCAAAGCTTCTTTCATTTCGTCTGCAGTCGTCGTTGCCGTACCGAATTGACGCACGACAATACTAGCCGCCAAATTGCCCAAAACTGCCGCTTCCCAACCGGATGCACCGACGCACAAAGCTAAAGTCATTGCTGCTACAACTGTATCTCCAGCACCGGTTACGTCGAATACATCAGTCTTGTTAAAAGGAGGAATGTCCCAACTTTGAATGGCAAATTCCCCCTTTTCACAAATGGATGTTGGAGGGGGTGAATTTTTGATTTCTTCGCCGTTCGCCCTTTCAAACAAAGTCATCCCTTCTTCGCCGCGAGTAATCAGGATTTTTTGAGCTTGAGTTAAGTTCAATAAATCGCGTCCTGCTTGCATTAAAGTTTGAGGGTTTTTGATAGCATATCCGACGGCTTGCTCGGCTTCTGGCAAGTTCGGAGTAAACAGCATTGCTCCAGAATATCGCTGCAAATTTATTTGAGCGTCTACAATTGTTTTGCCGGGAACCACTGCCGATTCGATCGCCAAATTTGTCAATACTCCGTCGCCGTAGTCGGAACAAACCACGGCATCTACTGTCGGTATTTGCTGCCGGATGTAGTCTGACAATTGCAATTGCAAATCTAAATCCGGCAACTCGTCCGATTTGCGATCGACTCGGACAATTTGCTGAGTCACCGACTGCCGCGCGTGCCCGGAAATTCGAGTTTTGGTGACTGTTGGACGCTGCGAATCGATTAAAATCCCACCCGTATCAATTCCCGCCGCCTCAAAAATACCGCACAAAGCCTTTCCCTGGTCGTCTTTTCCCACCAAACCAGCAACTTTTACTTTGCCTCCCAGTTTGGCTAAATTATAGACAGCATTTGCGCCACCTCCGGGTACTTGCTGAGTATTTTCGTAGCGCAAAATCAACACAGGTGCTTCGCGGGAAATTCGCTCTACTTGTCCGGTAAGAAACTCGTCCAAGGTCAAATCTCCGATCGCTAATACCTGCGCTCGATCGAAGCAGTCTAATCTTTTCAATAATTGCTCTGTTGAGGCACGCAGTTGAGGCAAAAAATCGGAATAGTCGTTAGTCATTAACCAAAAAAATGAGACTGAGGAGTTAATAATTGAGTGTGGAACGAGCGGGAATTAAAAATCCTAATATTAATTAATAATTAATTTCCTCCATTGTTTTATTTTTAACTTTTAATTGATTTTCTCACTGGGATTTTGATAAACCAGTTGCAGGCTATTGGCGATCGCACTCGCTCAAACAATTTGGCAAAAAAATGCAGATAAAATCGCAGCCTTTGAGACTCAACTGAAAGTTTCACGGTGTGGAAGTTTCCTTCTACATAAGTGCCTTCAAAAAACCGCAGAATTATTTCAATTTCTGCTTGATGATCGTAATCACCTGAGTCATTTGTTTTTTGAGTGCATCAATTTCCGCTTGCATTTTCGCCATTTTCACAGTCATCGCCTGAATTTCGGCGGCGCCCGCTCCCGAAGTGGGTGCAGCAGCGGCGGCTGGGGCTTCCGGCACTGGTTTCTTTTTGGCCAGTACCATCGCCGATTTGATTGCCTCGGTTAGCTGCTTCTTCTCAAACGGTTTGGCGATGAATGCAAAAAAATGCTTCTCAAAGGGTTTCGGAATTTTTTCCATCACCTCTTCTTCGCGGCCCGACATGATCACCAAAGGTATCTTAGAAAGCTCAGGATGGGCTTGCACTTTTTGATACACTTCCCAACCGCTGACTTTGGGCAGTAGGAAATCTAACATAATTAGATTTGGTCGGGCTTGACGGATCAGTTTGAGTCCCTCTTCGCCGTCTTTTGCTTCTAGAACTTCAAAGTTACCCTGCGGCAACATCTCTCGGACTCGGACGCGGATGACTTTACTGTCATCGATTACCAAGATTTTTTGACCAGCCACGACTGACTCCTTCAGTAATGAATGAGTGATGATTTGCAACCTTCAGTATATCCCTAACAGAATTCTACCCATAATTCTGGGCGAGTTTAGTTTTGTTGCACCTGGGCGCGATTCTGATTTCGGGTGGTACTCCTACAAGTTCAGGGGCTTTGATTTCGGATACGATCGAAGGAATTAACTCAATCGCCACTTAATTTTATGTCGCCCCAAACTCCTAAAACTCCTACTGTCAAAGCAGTTGCCGCCCAAATGCGGGGTGAAATCGAGGCGATGCCGGAGTGGTTGCGTAGGCCCGTTGGCAAAGCTAGCGAACTTTCCCAAGTGCAAAAAATTATCAAACAGCGGCAAATTCACACGATTTGTGAGGAGGGGAGATGTCCCAACCGGGGCGAGTGCTACGCGCAAAAAACGGCGACTTTTTTGTTGATGGGGCCGACTTGCACCCGCGCTTGTGCTTTTTGTCAAGTAGATAAAGGTCATTCTCCGATGCCGCTAGACCCGGAGGAACCGGAAAAGGTGGCCGAGGCTGTGCAGTTGTTGGGTTTGCGCTATGCGGTGCTGACTTCGGTGGCGAGGGATGATTTGCCGGATGGGGGTGCGGGTTGGTTTGCCAGGACGATCGCCCAAATCCGCCTTCTTAACCCGGATACTGAAGTTGAGGTACTGACGCCGGATTTTTGGGGGGGAACAGGTAGGGGCGGTGCCCCCGTGCCCGCCCCAGACGGGGAGAATTCCGGACTCGATGAGTTGCAGCGAGATCGGATTCGCACGGTGGTGGAGGCTAAACCGGCTTGTTACAACCACAATATTGAGACGGTGCGGCGGTTGCAAGGGCCGGTGCGGAGGGGGGCGAAGTACGATCGCTCGATCGACGTTCTGCGTATTGTGAAGCAATATGACCCAACTATTCCCACCAAATCCGGTTTGATGTTGGGGCACGGGGAAACAGAAGCCGAGATAGTCGAAGCGATGACAGATTTGCGGGATGCCAAGTGCGATCGGCTCACCCTCGGTCAATACATGAGACCATCTCTAGATCACCTCCCAGTGCGTAAATACTGGACGCCGGCCGAATTTGACCGTTTCGGGTCGATAGCCCGGGAGATGGGGTTTGAGCGCGTGCGATCGGGGCCTCTCGTCCGCAGTTCCTACCACGCCGGAGAGAGCGATTGAAATTAAGCTGAATTCAACTCGCTATAAACTCCTTGTTACAAAAAATAACTCTAGAGGATTGTGCATAAGTGCGACGCTCTCTGCTATTTGTGAATAGAGTGACATTATGAATTAGGAGCTTTACCTATGCCAGAGATAGCGAAGAACCAATTAAAATCCGACTCCGTGATGAAAACGGGCAAATTCCCTTACACATTTCGCGCAGGCTGGTTTCTCTTGCTGCTAGCAATCAATTTTGTGGTTGCAGGCTTTTATTTCCATATCATTGAATAGTTCTGCAAGTTAACTTTTAGCAGACCCTGCTGTTCTCGACCTCAACGTTGGAGAATGGGAGAGGGGGAGAGGGGGAGAGTTTGGAGTTCTGAGTTGGGGAGAATATGACTTTATTCTTCTAACTAATTACTACTGACTTCTTCCCTCTTCCCTCTGACTCCTGACTCCTGACTCCCGACTTTTGCTCAATAATTAATCCCTGTATCCGTGTCAAAATCCGTGTCCTGCCTTCCTTCTTCCTTCTTCCTTCTTCCTTCTTCCTTCTCTAGCGATTTCTCGACGCTTCTAGCTTTGACAACCGCTCTTGAATTTTAATAACATCTTGCTTAGTTTCAATTGCCAAAGTGGCTAAATTATCAAACATCGGGTCGCCCGACAGCGTTCCAGGATTTGTGCGACCCGAACCGGAAGGAGAAGGAGACTGAGGCCGGTTAACTCTAGAACCTTGGTTCTGCAAACTGTAGATTTGTCCCCTGAGTTCAGAAATTTGCCTTTCTAATTGAGTAATACGAAATTCTAATTGGCTTGTGGATTGAGCGGGCGTGACAATTGGCACAACAGCAATTGCTAAGGCGCAACCCAGACACAAAAAACAGATTTTTAGGGCGCGATGGCGATTTTTTTTCGGCATAGTTTTAATAATTTAAATTATACCTGTTCTACGATAACAAATCGCCGATATTTTTGGTCTCTATCAGAAGTATGTCTTATCAGGAAATTGGGTTGAAAACCCCGTCCTTCGCTTGACGGCTTTAATTGTAAAGTTTTAATAACTCACCGAACATCCTATGCTGAACCGGGTAGTATAAGGTGGGAGGTAAAACCATGCTAGTTTTCGAGTTTAAAGCATACGGAAAATCGAATCAGTTTACTGCCGTAGACGAAGCAATTCGTACCGCAAAATTCGTCCGCAATAGCTGTATAAGGTATTGGATGGACAACAAAAAGGTGGATAAATATGATTTGAATAAATACTGCGCTGTACTGGCGCGTGATTTTTCCTTTGCTGACGAACTCAACTCAATGGCTAGACAAGCTAGTGCAGAACGAGCATGGTCTTCTATCTCCCGATTCTACGATAACTGCAAGAAGGGTGTGGCTGGCAAAAAAGGCTATCCACAGTTCCAGAAAGATTGTCGCTCTGTTGAGTATAAATCAACTGGATGGAAACTTGCCGACGACCGAAAATCCATCAATTTTACCGACAAGAAAGGGATTGGGCGGTTAAAACTCAAGGGGACACGCGATTTGCATTTCTACCCAATTAGCCAAATAAAACGGGTGAGATTGGTAAAACGTGCGGATGGCGTATACGTTCAGTTTTGTATTGATATTGATCGAAAGGAAAACATAGCCCCCTCTGGGAACACCATAGGCTTAGACGTAGGATTGAAGGAATATTACACCGACTCACAAGGAATGACGGTTGAGAACCCTAGATTTTTGCGAAAAGGTGAAAAAGTCCTTAAACGTTGTCAACGTCGGGTGTCCAGGAAAGTAAAAGGTTCAAATAATAGGGACAAAGCTAGGCGGATTCTAGGCAAACGCCATCTCAAAATAAGTAGGCAGCGTAAAGACCATGCAATGAAGCTTGCACGGTGCGTAATCTCATCAAACGATGTAGTCGCTTACGAAGATTTGAGAATAAAAAATCTGGTGAAGAATCATTGCTTGGCTAAGTCTATTAACGACGCATCTTGGTATCAGTTCCGTGTCTGGCTTGAATACTTTGGAAAAGTATTTGAAAAGATTACGGTGGCGGTGAATCCGCAATATACCAGCCAAGAATGCTCTAGCTGCGGTGTAATTGTCAAGAAAACGCTATCTACTAGAACGCACGTCTGTAAATGTGGATGTAGCTTAGGGAGAGACGAAAACGCGGCTAGAAATATCCTTAGTCGAGGATTGGGTACGGTAGGGCATACCGGAACTTTTGCGCTTGACGCAAGCAACGCTTTAGGAGAATCAATCTCTACTTTGGCTGGAAAAATCCTGCCTCAGCAAATTGGCTCGTAGATTAAAGAATCCCCGTGCGTTTACGCCGGGGAGTGTCAAGGCAACTAGGAAGGTAGCTATTTTAATGTTCGATTGTTGAGAAAATTCTTAAAGAATTTGGAAATAATTATGTAATTAATTTTGCTTAACTACTGACCCGATGTGATATCAAGCATCTTCGCCCCAAACTTTTAGTTGTAAATAGACTAATATCAAAGCTACAGCCATCAGGAAAGTTGCAGCAGCGGCTGCATAGCCAAAATCAAATTGCGAAAAAGCTTGCTCGTAAATATAATAAACTAGCAAATTAGTAGAGTTCAAAGGACCGCCGCCGGTGATGACGTAAACTTGCTCGAAACTCCGCAGAGTAAAAATAGCAGTAGTCACGGTAGCAAATACTAAAGTCGGCCGCAAACCGGGTAAAGTGATGTACAAAAATTGCTGCCAAGCATTAGCTCCATCCAATTCTGCGGCTTCGTAACGATTTACCGGAATTGCTTGCAATCCTGCTAAAAATACTACCATATTAAAGCCTAATTGTTTCCAAACACTGAGCAGAATTATCACAGGCATTGCCCAAACTGTGCTGCTAAGCCAAGGAATTGGATTTAAGCCGATCGCACTTAGGGCATTATTCACCGGGCCTTCGGTTTGAAACAACCACCGCCAACCCAAGCCAACTGCAACTAAAGAGGTAATCGAAGGAATAAAATAAGCGGTGCGGAGAGCTCCTCGCCAAGCAAACGAGCGATTTAGCAAAACTGCTAAGCCCAATGGAATCACTAAACTGGGAATGACTGTTGCAGTAGTAAAATAGAGCGTATTTTGGAGAATTTGCCAGAAATCCGGGTTTGTGACTAGACGCCAGTAGTTGTTGAAGCCAATCCAACGCACTCCCGACTGGGTAAAGCTGCCGCTGGTAAAGCTGAGGTAAAATAAATAGGCGATCGGCCAAATCAAAAAAGTACCCAGAAACAGCAAAGCTGGGCCCAGGAAAGTCCAAGCTGCGATCGTATCATTATCCAACCAGTTAAAACGCCCAAATTTAATCCGAACCATTGGCTTGTAAATTTTAGCTTTTAGTTTTAAATGGTATCACAATATAGGTCAATGTCAAAATGAACCTTCTCGATATATTAGCTCATTTACCCACTATAGAAACTGAAAGGCTCCTGCTCAGAAAAATTACTTTAAACGATGCTAGCGATATGTTTGAATATGCTTGCAACCCCGAAGTATCAGAATACACCATGTGGTCAACTCACACCTCACTAGAAGACACTAAATACTTTCTCAAGTCACTTACAAAAATGTACAAACGACGAGAGCTGGTAGATTGGGGAATTGTCCACAAAGCCGAGAAAAAGTTTATCGGTACTTGCGGATTTGTGGAATGGAGCATGACGCACAGCCGCGCGGAAATTGGCTACGCACTTTCTAGGAGGTATTGGGGCGAAGGATACATGAGCGAGGCTGTTAATGCAGTGATTGAATTCGGCTTTCGGGAGATGTTGCTGAATCGAATTATGGCTCGATGTGAAGTTAACAATATTGCTTCAGCTCGCGTGATGGAAAAAGTGGGTATGCAATTGGAAGGGATATTGCGACAGCAGCTATTTGTGAAAGGCAGATATTGGGATCTCAAAATTTATTCGCTTCTCAGAGATGATTTTTTTGCGGTTCGACCAGATTAGCGCTGCCAGCAAGCGGTACAATGATTGTGCACGTCAGGGTTGACATTTATGCAAAAAACATACTTAAATATTTCCAGATTGCTGATTGCTGGCTGTTGCCTGTTCTCTATGAGCAGGTTTGCTATAAGTGCGATCGCCCAACCGCTCACACCGAGAGCCCCAGTCCCCGCCCAAACAACTCCCACCGCCAAAACTGTTACCGAACAATTAGTAGGACATTGGCATTTGCAATACGTATTCCAGAGTCCGGTAACACTAATTTTTACACAAGAAGGCAAGTTATTTGTACTCCCTTTATCAGTTCCTTTTGTATCTCTAACTGAACGGATAACAGTCTATGAATTTACATACAAAATCAACCAGACTTCGCAGCCGATGGAAATGGATATAACTGATAGTGAAGGCCAAACTTTGCAGACAATTTTTGAATTTACTCCCAACGGTCAAATGCGTGTAGAGTCAAGGGGTATAGAGTCAGGAGAAGCCAGACCAACTACTTTTACCAAAAGTGCATTTCTTCTCGAAAAAGTTTCCACAGCTACAACTTTGCCTCAAGACACAAGAATAGAAACATTAGAAACATTTAATCCGTTTGAACCAGATACTCCGCCACAAGTACAAGTATATGAAAGCGGGCAATATATTCGCCAAGCGAGTAAGGCTCAACAAGCTTTCTATGCCGAATATAACAAGTTTTCTTCAACATTTGAGGAACTCGGTATCGGAATGAATTTAGACGAAGAAAATTACCGCTATCAATTTGTATCTCAAAGTAATTTTACGGCAGATGTAATTATGACGATAAAAGCTAAAAAACCTGAATTAAAAAGTTACACAGGTGCCGTTTTTTTAGAGAAGTGGTATAACCAAGACCAGGAGATCATCGAATCTACCTTTGCAATTAGTTGCGCCACAAATGAACCCTCTACTGTACCTCCCATACCAATTCCTAAAAATAACGCTCCAGACAATTTTGAATGCCCAACAGGTTCCTCTTTGATAGCACGGTGAAACTTTGATGATTGCAGCACATACTACTTCTACAGACTATTTAATTTCTCCCGCGATTCCTCCCGCACTCATAGAGGGAAAGGCTAATATGGCCACTCCATTAAAACTAGGAGTTTTAGCATCAGGAAGCGGCAGCAACTTCGAGGTAATTGCCCAAGCCATCCAAAATCAACAACTCAACGCTCAAATCCCAGTATTAATTTACAACAATCCCGAAGCCAAAGCCGCAGCCAGAGCCGAAAAATACGGCATTCCCTCGATTCTGCTCAATCACCGCGACTGCAAAAGCCGCGAAGAATTAGATACAAAAATTGTCAAAACTTTTCAAGAATATGATGTAGAATGGGTAGTGATGGCGGGTTGGATGCGAATTGTTACCAAAGTTTTGCTTGATGCTTTTGCCGATCGCGTTATTAACATTCATCCCAGCTTACTGCCGAGTTTCCCAGGAATTCGCGCCGTCGAGCAAGCACTAGCTGCCAAGGTTAAAATCACCGGCTGTACCGTGCATATCGCCCGTTTAGAAGTAGACAGCGGGCCGATTTTAATGCAGGCTGCTGTGCCAGTATTGCCTGATGATACCGCAGAAACACTGCACGCGAGAATTCAGGTGCAAGAGCACAAGATTATGCTCGGTGCGATCGCACTTATTGCCGAATCTAATCAAAAATACTGTGACTAAAAACCTCGCGAGTGCCGCATCTCTCCCCGAATTGCCAGTCAGTCAATCACCCGAAACAGGCCCGCCGTTGACAGACTCGAATCGCCTGAAATTAATTCTCAAAGAAAGGCTCAAAAAGAGCATCGGCATCAAGGGAGAATTATATCTGCCTTGCTTGCCATCGATGCTAGACGACTATCTTAAATTACTCTCAGACTTTTTAAACATCCTCGGACAAAACATCGACGCTGCCCAAACCGAAAACTTGCGAACATTAATCGCCAACGCCTTAGCAGAAGGATTCAAAAATTCACCCCACGCTAATCTCATAGTCTCATACTTTCCCGCCAATTCCCAAAGCGGTTTAGCCGGTGGCATTACTCTGAATACCAAGATTCAAGTCGAATCAATGGCCCAGAAATATCATAGCTGGCCGGATATTCGCCCCGAACCTTTATTCGGTAGCCATCCCGATACCAAAGTCATTGCCATTGCCGCCGAATTAGGCGAACCGGGAAAAGCACCTATTTTAGATGTTGGTGCGGGTCCAGGGCGCAATAGTCTGCCTTTAGCAAGGTTAGGCCATTCCGTGGATGCGATCGAACTAACACCGATATTTGCCGAGAAGCTATCAGCAGCAGCAACCGCCGAAAACTTGCCGATAAATGTCACCCAAGGCGACGTTTTAGACCCATTATTGAGGATGAAAACTTATCGGTACAAATTAGCCATTGCTACCGAAGTTCTCTCCCACTTCCGCTACCCCGAACAAATTCGTCTTTTCCTCGGCAAAATGTCAGATGCTGTTTTAAGCGGCGGGTTTATCTTATTCAGTGCTTTCTTAGCTGTAGATGGGTACGAACCCGATGAGATGGCAAAACAAATGTCTGAATTGTGTTGGTCTTATCTGATTACCAGAGAAGAATTGCAAGCAGCAATCGAGGGTTTGCCGTTAGAAATTATTTCTGATGAATCGGTGATTGAATACGAACAAAAACATTTGCCTGACTGTGCGTGGCCGCCGACACCTTGGTTTGTCAGTTGGGCTAGCGGGCGCGATTTATTTTCTGTGCAAGAAACGCCACCGTTGGAGTTGCGGTGGATACTTGTTAAACGCTTGTAAAGAGCTGTTTCTTTTATGTGGGCTTATATCATCTCCGGTAGCATCGGAATTAGGTAATGCGAGCGGGGATCACGCGAGTTCATCCAAATATATGATTCCGATGCCACCGGAAACGATATTACCGATCGGTCAAATTATTCAACCTGCAAATTACAAAATCCTTCGGTATCTTTTCCTGTTCTAAACGAATTGTTTGCTTGCATAAATCAGCAAATAAATCATGCTCCTCCGGTGTCAGGTAAAATAAGTTAGCAACCTTGCACAATTTACCCGGCACAGCAGATTCCTGAAATGTATCGAAAGTTTCTCGATCCATCATAACAGAAATTGTTTTATCAAAATAAGACCTTAACTGCGAAAGAATCTGGAACCCTTGGGCATCCAAATCGCCCCAGTAAATTATTTGGCAATTCCTTAGCCACTCAACATCTTTTAAAATAGCTACATTAAACCCCTTTCCCCACAGCGCAAAGCTGTTGCTTAAATCAGGCAAAGTGCGAAAATTCATCAGATTCTCAGTAATAATAAAGCGGTATCCTTGAAGATTGCGACGTTCAAAATCAGAAATGAGTATGCTCATCTCCGAGGTGCTAATGCCATGCTTCACCTGTAGGTTTTGAGCCAAAGCTCTGATAGTTACCGATGGCTCAGCATATCGCAAACCAAATCGCTTTTCAAAATCATTTTCTTCTTGATTAATAGCATCATCTGGCAGGATAGCTGACAGCAATTCATTTAGAATACCTTTATTTTGTTCGATGAACTTAGTGTGAACATTTATCGGTAGTTCGCGAATATAAAGCTGAGGTTTGGGATGGTTCTGAAAATACAAGCATACAGGCAATAAATTCTCCCATTTTCCTAAGTGATTGATTACTTTTTGAGGATTTTGATTTAGCCAGATATTCAAATCAGGAATTTCATTTCTAATCCTTGCTACAACTTGTTTAAAATCCGCAACTTCAGGTTCCTTATTCAGGAATTTGAGATAATCTGTCTCTGTTTCAAATGTAATTCGGGATGGTAAAGACTGGAGAGCAAATTTGCGAGTTTTCCGCTGGAGCAGCTCAACTTGATACCCGTAGCCAACGAACTTTTTTGAGCCTTTCAGAAGTTGCTGTACAGCATCTCTTAGCTTCAGGTAGTCGTCGGGAATTTTTTTGCCAGCGGGAAAATCTCGCGGGAAAAAAGGTTCTCCCTGGAGCAAGGATTGCAGGAAGGGAATATATAGTCGATCGGCTTTTTTTCTGATTTCTTCGGGGGTAATCATCAACAGACGCAGTTAATTTGAAGCAATTTGTCCGAGAGGCTGTTTGTCTACGGACATATTATAAACCTTGGAGTCGTTCTCTTCAATACTGTTTTCAACATAGTAACCAGCTCCTGCATAATGCTCAAGAACTTGAATTTTGTCTTTGGGGGTCACTACCAGAAGCTGAAGATTTAATTGTTTAAATAAATCCATCGCATACCTTGCATTTGTTTCATCTGACTTGCTAAAAGCTTCATCAATCACCACAAGACGAAATGATTGAGATTTAGTTTCATCCTGTACTAATCCAAATTGATAGGCAATAGCTGACGCTAGAATAGTGTAAGCTAATTTAGCCTTTTGCCCGCCCGATTTTCCAGAAGAGTCCGAGTGATATTCCCTCTCCGTATCGTCGGCTTTATTCTTGACGCTGACTGAGAAATTGAGCCAATTACGCACATCGGTGACTCTTGCTGTCCACCGCTCATCTGACTGGAGGCGATCGATCAGCTCTTTAATTTTTTTAAAGCTAGCTTCGTCAGCTTCCGAAGTTCGCTCAAGCCCTACATCAGCATAGCACAAACCTTTTTTTAAGAGATTTTTAAATTCCTTAATTTGGTTTTCTCCGTTGGCATCCCATTGGACTTGTATATAAGTCAAGGGTGTATATTCAATCATTTTTAAGGATTGATTGAGATCGTAAATATTGTCTTTAATGTCACTTTCCCATTCTTCTAAAGTATCTTTAAAATTATAAATAGCGCTATTAATTTTCTCATCAAGCAGTTTTTTAAACCTTTGTTCCTGTGTGGGTAAATCATCTCGTTCGATTTTTTCTAGCATTCCCTTGAACTCAGGGATAAATTCTACTGATGCGTCAACATTTGCAGTTTCTGCAGGATAGTCCCCCTTGTAACTACTCATCTTTTTTTCAATGCTGTTTCGCAGAGAATTCAACTTCTTGTTTGCGTCGCTTATTTGAGTTTGGTAAGACTCCTTTACTTGATATTTCAAACTATCAATGTTATCGAGGGTCAGAATTTGATTGCTGAAACTCTCTTCAATATCAGGAGTATAAGTCTGAATCTCTTGGGATGTCGATAAACTCGATCGTTGTTCGCATTCAGCGCTCTGTTTTTGGTAATGCTCGATATCGCGATCGATAATACCAATGTTTCTTTCGGCGACACTTTTAGCTGCGTCGTTTGTCTGAATGTCAGCGCACACAACAGCTAGCTTTGTCTTCAACTGCTCTAAACGATCGCAATTCCCCTCTAACTCCTGCTTTTGCTCTACTAGAGTTTGCTTTTGGCTCTCGTCCGGTTTCCAGTCGATCGCACAAAAATCATTAAATTCCAATAACTGTTCTAGCCGATTTTTTTTAACTCTGCACTCTTCAAGTTTTTTGTCAATACCCTGTAGAGCTTTTTCTACTCGACTAAGCTCTGCTTTAAGCTGAATTGAATCAGCTTCATAAGCCTTAATTTTATCAGAATTGTCCCAGCCCAAAATATATCTTTTTTTGTTGTCATTGATGGAATGGCGATCGTCTTTTTCATGTCTATTACCCTTCTTAATCAAGCCATTTTTTGTAATAGCATAATTCTGCCGCTCAAACAGCTCTAAATCTTGACAACAGATGCAGTCACCATAATATTTTAATAGTTCATTAGTCAGCCAAACAGTACATTCAGTATCAGATTTAATCTCCAATTTGTTAAACAAGGAATTATTATCTAAGTTTTTGGATACCAGATCTAAATTTTTATTGTCAACTTTCTGATAAATGACGCGGCCCCGCAGATGAGTGCGATCGACATATCGAGTGAATTGATGGTAGTATTTTTCAGGAACTAAGAGTTGCAGTCCAAAGTTGTGCAGCAGTTTTTCGATCGCCCCTTCCCATTCTTGCCGCTCTCCATCCTTTACCTTCAGCAGTTCGCCCACAAAAGGAATTTCGGACTCAGCAATTCCCAAAGCTGTTAATATCTTTTCTCTGATTCCCAAGTTTTCAGCAGGAATCTGATTTTTTCGCTGTCTTAAAGATAGCAGTTCTTGATTTAACTCAGTGCAACTATCTTTAACTTGCTTCTCATTATTTTTTTTGTCGTCGCGTTGGGTTTTTAATTCTTCCAGTTCAACATCAACACTTTTTTGAGTTTCCCTTGCTTGGATTATAGAACTATTAAATGTATCCAGGTCACTGTAAGTTGGAAATCCTATACCTTCAGCAATTCTATCGTATTTTTGGGCGGCTTGTCGATGATTAGCTATCTGACGGTCTAAAGACTTAATTTGCTGTTCTAATTCTTTGATTCTCCGTCCTGTTTCATCAGTTTCAATAGCGACTGTTAAGTCTTTCTCTTGCTGTCGCAAGCCTTCTATAACTCTGCATATTTCTGATAAATTATGGCGGATTTGAGTATGTTCCTGTTGTTTGTCTGCAATAGCTTTCTGCAACAAACCTATTTTACGCTGAGCAAAATAGGCAGGAACAATTGGCCATACTTTATTTAACTCATCCAGAGTCTCTTTGACATTTTCGTAACTTTCAGAGTCAGCGATTAGCGGTTTCAAAACCTCTAGCTGTTTCTTGGCTTTCTGCATTGCTTCATGGGAAGAGGTTAAATTTTCATAATACTCGATCAGCTCTTGGATTGTATTTTCAACATTAGTTTTTTCCAGCATATGACCGCGCACAAAGTCATTTAATTTGCCAATTTCTTTGATACTGACAGTCTGATTGAATAAATCGAAAGCTTTTTCCGATTCCACACCAAAAATTTTACGAAATCGTTTGCTGTAGTCAGCAAATGTGTGAAATTGTTCAATTTTTACTTTCTGGAAAGATGCCAACTTCTTTTTTAACTCTGGTAAACTTTTAAAGTCATTGAAATGTTCGGCGATACTCAGTTCGCCAGCGGCAACCACAAACAACTTTTCAACTCCCTCTTTTACATACAAAACCTGAGCCAGAGTGACGTTCTGTTTGTATCCTTCGTTATAAAAATAAGCGAGTAAAACTGAATAATCATCTTTGGTACGCAGGTACTGCGGTTTAGATTTGTAGTCATCTTCAGTTTTAATTGTGCTGTAGGCTCCGAGTACATACGTCTTTTCGTCTCGCTCTCGCTTTCCTGAACCTGAAGCTAAGTTATAATTCCGCTTTCCATTCGGGACTAATAGTGTCAGTAGTCCGTCAACCAAAGTCGATTTACCGGAACCATTGGCCCCGGTGAGGAAGGAAGTTTTACCGTAGGGTGCGATCGTACCCTGCTTAAAAGTTCCCCAGTTTAATACTTCCAGCCGATGCAAGCGATATCCAGCTTTGGAATTGTCACTCTCAAATTCAAGCATTAGATTTGTCATAAGCTTCTAACCCTTTTTTGATATCCGTCAATGTTTCAGCGGGAATTTTAGCTTTGAGGATGCGGCGAATCTCATAGGATTCGCCTTCTTTATTCTTTAACTCTTTCAAAAAGTGCAACTTGACAACTCGATTGATAGATTCGTCAAATTTTTTCAAAAGCTTTGGCTCATCAGTTTGATCGGGAAAAAACTGACGCATCAAATCGTGAATTTCATGTTTATACACAATGCAGCGAGTCGAATCAGAGGTGCTGTTATTAAACTCTAGCAATTTTTCGCGCAATAAAACACATAGTACCGTAACTTCGTAGCTCAGGGGAACTCTCTTAACCAGCCTGGGCAGTTTCTTTGCTTCCTCGTCGCCATCGTCACCATCTGGCTGCTGTAAAAAAGCATATCCTTCCGCTTCATCTAAATAAAGTCTCAGCCCAATTTTTCCAAAGTATTCTCTGACGTTTTTTTCATTCTTCAATAGCTCACCCCAATCATCCTTATCTTCATCTTCATACAGGATACCCTGTAGTAATTTGATGAGTGCTGGTGCGTAGGATGCGATAATCTCGTTTGTCATCATGAATTTGCTGTGTTTATCTTTTAAAAATAACTTGTGGGAGTGTCAGGTGCAGGATGTTCTGCTTGTCAAAGGAACTTGCCGTAATGCGATCGCTCACTGAGTCATCGATCGCGTGTTTTGTGTCTTGAGAGGCGATCGCCAAATAAGCAACTACTTCAGACAAACCCTTTTCCACCGGATACTTCTCAATTACTTCAGCTAGCGTTACCCAATCTTTGCCCTCCAATGTGGCTGCAATCTGCCGCTTCAATACTTCCTCATCGACATAACAATAATTTCGCAAAGCATCAATTTGTTCTATCGGTAGCTCAACATTTGCGTCGCTCAACAAATTGTAGCTTTTAAAACTCCGCTCTTCTGTTGGTTTACCCAACGGTCTTTCCATCACCAGTTGCACTTCCGGGTCGCCTTCTATCCAAATAAATTCCTCATTTTTGGGAGGATTATCGATCGCCGCCAGTGCTAAATTTTTAATCTCTTTAATCAGTTCTATTACTCGTTTGTTCTCGGCGATATGCTGTTCGACCAGCATTTTTCGCAACTGTTCTGCCAGACGATAATTAGATTTAATAATTTTGTCGCTAGCTTGAATCAGACTGCGTTTAATTCTTCGGAGTATGGGATTTTTTTTACCCAAATCTTGAAGTTCTGGCAAGCCATATACCCCATTAATCAGTTGTTCCAATTCTTCCTGTTTAGAAGGATCTGTCAGAAAATCTCGGAAGGCATAGAAGCTGCGCCCCTGATCGGATTTCCTAATTTCTTCATCCCCCTCAATTACCTGTGCCACAACTAACCCCTTTCCCCCCTCCTCTTTTAGCTGTGCCTTTTTCACTTTGTCCGTGATTGCTTTAAAATTTTGCTCGACATCTCCAAAATCAGCAAGGAGTCGGCCGGCCACATCATTAGCTTTTAGAAACCACTCTTTGAGCTTAGCTTCGCTGTAGCGTTCAACCTCACCAGTTTGTTTGATTGTGTCGATTTCTTTCTGAATGGCTGCTTTTTGTTTTTCTAATTCGTCTAAACGCGCTGCTGGATCTTCTGTACTTTTGGTGACAATTTCTTTGAGAAGGGAAAATATCTCTAAAAACTGTGATTCAGTGCCAATAAACTCTCTCCTCTTCAAATCTTCCAGCCAAGCAATCGCCCGATTAGTACCCGGTGTAAGTTCAAAAACCGGATCGTCATTCTTCGTCTGATAATATCTCTTCAAGAACTGATGATCGCTGTTGCACCAAGTATCCAGGTAAGTCTGTGCTTTCCCACGATATAGTTCCGGTTGATCTTCGCACAGCTTCTCCAAATAATTTTCAAGTTTTTCTACCAGTTCTGATTGGGAAACGGTAATCCGATTTAGAGGCTTGAACTGGTGATACAAAAAACTGATAATTAAAGGTGCGTTGTCAGTTCTTAAAAGTTTAAGGCTAGGCTCGTTTTTTAAATCATCTTCTATTTGGCCATGTTTCATATGCCCAGCGTTAAATTATAGATTTAATTGTCGTCCGATTAGCATTTAACCCTTGGCAAATATGAATTATGAATGGTGAATATTTTTTTCACAATTCATAACTCATACACTATTAAAATTTAAACCTCGGATGCGCGCAATTGTCCGCAGGCTGCATCTGCTTCTAAGCCGCGAGAATACCGGACGCTAACTGCAATTTTCTTTTCCTTCAAAGTCGCAACGAAACTATTAATTCGATTGGGAGTCGGTCGCTTATATTCAGCTTCCTGAATCGGATTGTAAGGAATCAAATTGACGTGACACTGAAAGCCGCGCAACTGACTCGCTAACTCGGCTGCGTGTTCCGGTAAGTCATTCACACCTGCTAAAAGTACGTATTCAAAACTCAATCTGCGTCCAGTCGATCGCACATATTCCCGACATTCGGCGATTAACTCACCCAAAGGATAAGGGCGGGCGCTAGGAATTAACTCTTCGCGCAATCTTTGATTGGAAGCGTGGAGGCTGACGGCGAGGGTAACTTGCAGTTGATGTTCGGCTAGTTGGCTGATGCGATTGCGAATTCCTACTGTGGAAATGGTGATGTTTCGCTGTCCAATTCCTACGTCTTGATTCAAACACTTGACAGCAGTTACAACATTATCGAAATTCAGCAGGGGTTCGCCCATTCCCATAAATACGATGTGGCTGACTCGGCGGCCGAAGTCTTGCTGTACTGTCAAGACTTGATCGACGATTTCGTTTACTTCTAAATTGCGCTTGAAACCGCCTTTTCCGGTAGCGCAAAAGTCGCAGCCCATCGCGCAGCCAACTTGGGCTGAGACGCAGACAGTCAGCCGTTTATCGGTGGGAATGCCGACTGTTTCAATGATTTGACCGTCTGCCAATTTTAAGAGATACTTTACCGTGGCGTCTGGTGCGACCGATCGATAGTGAATGGTCGATCGCCCGATCGGAATTTTAGCAACAGTCTCGCGCCACTGTTTCGAGAATACAGAAATGTCAGAGATCGATCGCGCGCCTTTCTCATAAATCCACTGGTACAACTGCTTTCCCCGATAAGCAGGTTGCCCGTTTTGCTGCACCCACTCCGTTAACTCAGCCAAACTCGCCCCCAACAGAGGTGGAATTTTACCCGACTCAACAGCCAAAGCAGCAGTCTTGCGAGACTGATTCGCACCCTTGGAATTACCAGAAGAGTACACCTGAGAAACGGAAGTAGGAGACATAGGTCATCAGAAAATTTAAAGCCATCCTCCATATTAAAACTTCTGGACCAAAACTGCCGTCGATCGAAAAGTTAATTTCTGGCTTAACTCCACAAAATAGCATCTAAATGACCGCAGCCACCTAAATTGACACTCCTCGCTCTTTCATAGGCGAGGATTCTTAATTCAGCGACTGACCTTTTGACATAGTATCCTTTCGGCAATACTTAAACTTTTCAACCGTACTATAGTACCAATTGACGAGCCTAAGTTACTAAGTCCCAGAGGGTCTATCTCCAAAAGCGTACTAGAATATGAATCTAGAGTTTGGGCGTGCCCCGCCCTACTTGATTGATGGAACCAAATTATTTATTTTATGGTAGGAGAATGCGTTGATTCTCTTGCTGTTTTAAGAGTTTTCGCTGCTCTTTGTCCAATTCTTTACGCCTAAAAGTGTGTCTTACTGTTTTACGATGGCGAAGGAGTTTAACCTTGACTTTTGTATCATAGCACAAAGCCGTCCTAGAAGGACAGGGTTTTAGACCCATTTTTCTGATAAACTCTGTAGTTTGTTCAAGGGTGTGCAAATTTAACGGCTTTCCATCACAATTAATGCAACTTTTATGGTGCTAAATATTCTGGCGCTGCCCTTAGCGTTTCAATTTACATCCCCAGGCCCGATTATCTTTCAACTCGGTCCCCTAGCCATCCGCTGGTACGGGCTGTTGATAGCTTCGGCCGTCTTGATTGGGGTCAGTCTGTCCCAATACTTGGCCCAAAAGCGCCGCGTCAACCCGGACTTGCTGGGCGATTTGGCAATTTGGCTGGTCCTGGGCGCTATTCCCTGTGCTCGAATTTACTATGTGGCTTTCGAGTGGCAGCAATACGCCCAGAGACCTGAAGATATTATTGCGATTTGGAAAGGCGGAATTGCCATTCACGGGGCGATTTTGGGGGGAACGATCGCAGCTTTAATTTTTGCAAAAATTCAGCGAGTTTCTTTTTGGCAATTGGCAGATTTAATCGCGCCTTCGGCAATTCTCGGTCAGGCGATCGGACGCTGGGGAAATTTCTTTAACTCCGAAGCTTTTGGCAGTCCTACGGATTTGCCTTGGAAACTCTATATTCCGCCAAACAGCCGCCCGCCCGCCTACGCTAATTTTGAATACTTCCACCCCACATTTCTCTACGAATCCCTGTGGAATTTGACAGTATTTGGGTTGCTTCTGACTTTATTTTTTCGAGATTTGCAGGGCAAAATTCGCTTGAAAACTGGTGCTTTATTTTTGGTTTATATCGCAGCTTACAGTTCCGGTAGAGTCTGGATTGAAGGGTTGCGGACTGATAGTTTGATGTTCGGGCCGCTGCGGACGGCACAGATGGTAAGCTTGACTGGGATTGTGTTAGGGTTGGGCGGGTTAGCTTGGCTTTATTTGCTCGATCGACCTTTACCCGATGTTGTCTCCCCCAATAGCGATCGGGCAAAGATCACTCAGAAATCCCCAGAGGATCAATAAAAAACCCCAGAGAGGTTAGTCTCTAGGGGTTAAAACCAGGGTGCATCTACCATCTATTACTTCCAACCAAAATAGGTACATCCGGAAGCGTCCGTAAATTTAGCAAATTTTTTAGCAGCCATGAGTTTAACAGAGATTGAAGCCCTAATTCCAAGGGTATACATTGTAGGTGCAGGCCCGGGAGACCCGGATTTGTTGACTGTTAAGGCTCAAAAATTACTGGCTGCAGCCGATGTCATATTATTTGCTGATTCCCTAGTTCCAGACCAAATTTTGCATGGGGTGCGCGCAGATGCTGAAGTGATCCAAACTGCGGATAAGACCCTCGAAGAGATTGTACCTTTGATGGTGGAACGAGTGCGCGGCGGGAAAAGCGTCGTCCGTCTCCATTCCGGCGATCCCTGTCTCTACGGAGCTGTTGGCGAACAAATGCAAGCTTTGGCCTTGGAGGGAATTGCTTTTGAGGTAATCCCAGGAATTAGCGCTTTCCAACTTGCGGCAGCTAAACTTAAAATTGAGTTGACAGTTCCCGGAGTTGTGCAGACAATTATTTTGACGCGAATTAGCGGCAGAACCGAAGTACCGGAACGCGAAGAATTGGCGAGTTTAGCGGCTCATCAAGCGAGTTTGTGCCTGTATTTGAGTGCCCGCCATGTCGAACAAGCTCAAGCTAAATTGATGGAACATTACCCCTCGGATTTGCCTGTAGCGATTTGTTATCGGTTGGGCTGGCCGGATGAAAAAATTGTGCTAGTTCCCCTTGACAAAATGGCCGTTGCTACGCGCGAAAATAATTTGATCAGAACGACAATGTACGTTATTAGTCCAGCGTTGGGAAAATCGGCAGAAGGGCGATCGCGCTTGTACCATCCAGAGCACGATCGGCTTTTCCGACCCTCGAAGGAAGAAGGAAGAAGGAAGAAGGAAGAAGGAAGAGGGAAGAAGGAGCAATTATGAAATAACCAATTACCAATTCCCAATTCTCAATTCCCCAATCTAAAATCTAAAATCTAAAATCGCCATGACTGATTTAACTCGCAGACAATTTATTACTGTCACCGCATTAAGCGCCGGATTTACTTTAGCAGTTCATCCTCTGGCGGCTGCCGTTATCAATACGGATGCTGCTGGTTTAGTTGCAGGTGAGGTAAAAATTCCTGTAAAAGACGGCTCAATTCCAGCCTACAGAGCAATGCCAGCCAGCGGCAGCAATTTTCCAGTAATTTTAGTAATTCAAGAAATCTTCGGAGTTCACGCGCACCTTCAAGATATTTGCCGCCGTTTTGCTAAATTAGGTTATTTAGCGATCGCCCCAGAAATGTTTGCCCGTCAAGGTGATGTTTCTAAAATGACCGACATTCAAGAAATTAGGAGTAAAGTTGTCTCGAAAGTTCCTGACGAGCAAGTTATGTCCGATTTAGATGCTACCGTAGAGTGGGCACAAAAATCAGGAAAAGGCAATATTAATAAGTTGGGGATTACAGGATTTTGCTGGGGTGGCAGAATTGTTTGGCTGTACTCTTCCCATAACCCGAAAGTCAAAGCTGGAGTGGCTTGGTACGGGCGTTTGGTTGGCGATTCTACGGCTTTAACTCCCAAACAGCCGATCAACATTGCAGCAACTTTGAAAGTGCCTGTATTGGGGCTTTACGGCGGCAAAGACGAGGGAATTCCCAACGATACAGTCGAGAAAATGCAGGAAGTTCTCAAAACTGGTAGCAGCGGTTCGGAAATTGTGCTTTATCCAGATGCGCCGCACGCTTTTAACGCTGACTATCGTCCCAGTTACCGGGAAAAAGAAGCTAAGGATGCTTGGAAACGGATGCAAGATTGGTTTAAAAAGTATGGAGTTTCATAATAGTTGTAAGTTGTTAATTTTCACTTAAAACTGGTGTCAAGTTTGGGATCGAAAAAGGCAATATTAGCGAATAGCCCTTAAGACAGGTGGGTTTGTGGGCCCGACATTGGTAAACTGAGCGGTGTAGAATTATCGATCGAACAGGTAAGCCCGTGCTAGACGAACAAGCTAAAAAGACCATCTTGCGGAAAATCCCTCACGGATTGTACATCTGCGGTGTCAAAGACGGGGAGGAAGTCAACGGTTTCACCGCTAGCTGGGTGATGCAATCATCCTTTACCCCTCCCTTAGTTGTCAACTGCGTCAAGCAAGACTCCAAATCCCACGCCATGATCAAAGCCAGCGGTGTCTTTGCTTTGAGTTTCCTAGAAGCAGGGCAAAAAGAGTTAGCCCAGAAATTCTTCAAGCAGCAGCGCCGCGTTGGCAATAAATTTGAGGATGTAGAATTTTATCCCGGCGCGGAAACTGGTTGTCCGATTATCTCAGATTCTCTGGGTTACATCGAGTGCAAAGTTGTCGGTTCTGTGGAACACGGGGATCACACGGTTTATGTGGGAGAAGTTTTGGCAGCCGGCGTCCACCGAGAAGGCAATCCGTTGCTGCTAGAAAGCACCGGTTGGAATTACGGCGGCTAATGACTTGGCAGTTGGCAGTTTCGCACTCCATCTCAGAAACCCGGTTTCTACGAGTTTTGGCGATGAATAACGAGAAATATTCGTAGAAACCCGGTTTCTCGCCCCTGCGCTCAATCTCAGAAACCGGGTTTCTATAAGTTTTTGCGCTAAGTTTGTAGGGTGCGTCGCTTGCTATATCTTGGATAGAAATTGCAGATGTTTGATGGCGACGCACCTTACACTTGATATCGCCCGCGATCGTGTGTACCACATATACATGGAATATGCTGTATACCCAGAAACCCGGTTTCTAGTCTCTGCGTGTAGTTAAGGATCGCGAATTAAATAACTTACAATTTTAATTGTTATTGTGGGATGGGCGTCCCGCCCGTCCAAAAAGGACGGGCGGGACGCCCATCCCACTTTCAAGAGTGGAAGTTATTTAATTCTCATTCCTAAGCGGCGTATAATTAATAAAAAATCTGCGACAATTTGGTCGGCATTTTCTTCTGTCAAAATTGGTACGTGGACGAAAATACATTTAGCGGCTATTGGAGAATCGCAAATATGTTTTAAAACCGCATAATATAGGGCTTCACATACAAATTTTCCGGCTTCGTGACTGATTTCTGTTGCAGCTAAATCAGCGACTAGCGGTTCGAGATTAACTGCTGTTTTCAGAATGTCGTTATCGCAGCAAGCGCAAGATTCTACGGTTAATTTTGACCTACTTTCGGCCATGCCGCAGCAGATAATAGTGTCGGGTTGGAGTTGGTTGATTTGGGCGATCGCCAAATTCGGTGCTAGCTGGAAATCTACTG
This sequence comes from Microcoleus sp. BR0-C5, assembly GCF_036705045.1. Taxonomy (NCBI): domain Bacteria; kingdom Bacillati; phylum Cyanobacteriota; class Cyanophyceae; order Oscillatoriales; family Microcoleaceae; genus Microcoleus; species Microcoleus sp. BR0-C5. Next base: position 6,934 of record NZ_JAUBTR010000021.1, on the reverse strand, counting down.
GCAGTTTCCTCAAAAAAGTCAGGGAATCAGGCCAAGATTTTATCTGGGAAATCTTGGCTAATAAGTCGTCGGAGGAGTTTGATTTCTGATGGGGAAGCCAAGTATCAAATGAGGTTAGCAGGATTTTCGTAGTCATATTTGTGCAATAATACTGATATTGATCATATAAGGCAAGTAAGTCAATGTCTGTCATTGCAGTAGTGGACTATGACATGGGCAATCTGCACTCGGTCTGTAAAGGCTTGGAAAATGTGGGTGCAGTGCCAAAAATTACAGATTCTCCTGCTATAATCGAGCAGGCTGATGCGGTGGTTTTGCCGGGAGTTGGTTCGTTTGACCCGGCAATGCAGAATTTACGATCGCGCAATTTGATAGAACCGATAAAAAGGGCGATCGCGTCGGGGAAACCTTTTTTAGGCATTTGTTTGGGTTTGCAAATTCTGTTTGAAAGTTCCGAAGAAGGCGTAGAACCGGGATTGGGGGTTATTGCGGGAAAAGTGCGCCGATTTCGCTCGGAACCGGGTTTGACAATTCCGCACATGGGATGGAATCAATTGCAATTTACTCAGCCGGATTCGCCGCTGTGGCAAAATTTACCGTCCGATCCTTGGGCTTATTTCGTGCATTCTTATTATGTCGATCCAGTTGATTTGGAAGTGCGATCGGCAATTGTGACTCACGGCAGTCAAAACGTGACGGCTGCTATAGCTAAAGACAATCTGATGGCCGTGCAATTTCACCCCGAAAAGTCTTCGAGTACGGGATTGCAAATGCTGTCAAATTTTGTCAGTCTGGTGAGAGAAAAAGTACCTGCTTAGGTGGCATGAGTCTTGAGAAACCCGGTAGATGGCCGAAACCGGGTTTGACATTTTTAAAACTCTTCTTCCTTCTTCCTTCTTCCTTCTTCGGACTGACATCGGACTGACATCCGTTACATCCGTTGCCGAACTTCTTTCTTCCTTCTTCCTAAATGAGCCTGAGAATCTGCGGAAACCGCCAAATCAAAACCCTGCCGGGACTCGCAACTCGCCCTACACCTTCGCGAGTCAGAGAAGCTTTATTTAATATTTGGCAAGGGACGATCGCAGATTGCAGATGGCTTGACATTTGTACCGGCAGCGGTTCGATGGGTGCAGAAGCTTTGTGTCGTCAAGCCGCGAGTGTCACTGGCATCGAACAGTCGGCGAAAGCTTGTGCGATTATCCGCGAAAACTGGGAGCAAGTAGCAGACTCGTCCCAAACATTCCAAATACTGCGCGGAAACGCGACGGCGAAGTTGGCAACACTAGCTGGGCAGCAGTTCGATCGCATTTACTTCGATCCGCCCTACGCCAGCGATTTGTACGAACCTGTGTTAAACACGATCGCCAGCCAAGAAATGCTAGCACTCCTCGGCGAAATCGCGATCGAACATAGCCCGGAGCGATCGATACAACCGATTCCCGGCCTAGAAATTTGCCGCCATAAAATATACGGCAATACAGCATTAACCTTCTATTCCCGCAGTGGCTGACAGGCTCAAACCGCAGCAGCGTCAATCGATTTTCGATTTTCGATTTTCGATTGACTTGCGCGAGATAAATGCTCTTTCTTGAGGATTTTCGATTTTGGATTGACTTGCGCGAGATAAATCACGTGGCGGGTACCACCTTTGAAATTCGTAGTCACGCCTGGAGACAGGAAGAAACCGGGTTTCCGGGCGTGGGCGCGCCCTCGGTACTAAAAGTTTTTCCCGTGGGTACAATACAAATTTTTCCGATGAAGTTAAGCTTGGTGCGTAGGTTCTCAGAGCAAGTTGCTTCAGCAATTGACGAAATAAATGGAGTTTAGGCTGAAAATAAAGACTTTCAGTTGTAACATGAACCCAAAGTGTGAGTGTGAATATTCCTAAAGGAGTGAATATGGTTCAGACACCTTCGCGCCCTCGTGGCAGCGAGTTTCCGGCTGCTAACTCGGTACAGCCAGTCAAACGCGATACGATTCTGGTGGGAGATAGCCTCTCCCTGCCAAATACCAAACTCTTCGGCACAGACGGCATTCGCGGGAAAGTTGGAGAATTGCTGAATGCACCCCTAGCCCTGCAAGTGGGCTTCTGGGCTGGACAAGTTCTACGGCAACATTCCCCCAACCAGGGGCCTGTGATTTTGGGACAAGACAGCAGGAATTCCAGCGATATGCTGGCAATGGCACTGTCAGCGGGTTTGACGGCCGCCGGTTTGGAAGTGTGGAATTTGGGATTGTGTCCCACTCCCTGCGTTGCTTATCTGGCAAGCGTTTCGGAGTCGGTCGGCGGAGTGATGATTTCGGCTTCTCACAATCCCCCAGAAGACAACGGCATTAAGTTTTTCGGCTCAAACGGCTCGAAGCTGTCGCAGCAGTTGCAGGAACAAATCGAAGCGGGAATCCGGGGGGCAAAGGTTCCAATTGCTAGCTTGGGTTTGGGACACCACTACCATCGGTCTGAGTTGGTTAAAGATTATGCCACTTCGCTCTGTGATTCGCTGCAACAGATGAATTTGGAGGGAATGCGGATAGTTTTGGATTTGGCTTGGGGGGCTGCCGCGGGTTTGGCGCCGGCGGTGTTCGCGCAAATGGGGGCGGATGTTATCTGTTTGCACGACTCTCCTGATGGCGATCGTATTAATGTTAACTGCGGTTCTACTCATCTCGACAGTTTGCAAGCGGCTGTTTTGGAACACAATGCCGATTTGGGATTTGCTTTTGACGGCGATGCCGATCGAGTTTTGTGTGTTGACAACCAAGGTCGAACGATTGACGGCGATTACATTCTTTATCTGTGGGGCCGGCAGTTGCGCGACTCCGAACAGTTACCATCCAATTTAATTATTTCTACTGTAATGGCTAACCTCGGCTTCGAGCGAGCTTGGGAAGAATTGGGGGGCAAACTAACTAGAACCAACGTGGGAGATCAGTACGTTCACGCTGAAATGCAGCGCACTGGTGCGATGTTGGGAGGCGAACAGTCGGGACACATTCTTTGTCCGCATTACGGTATTAGCGGCGACGGTTTGCTGACAGCTTTGCATATGGCTTCGCTGGTGCGCCAGTCCGGGCAATCTTTGGCACAATTGGTAAGTGGCAGTTTCAAAACTTATCCGCAGTTGCTGCGAAATATTCGGGTGGACGATCGCGAAAAACGCCTGAAATGGCACGAGTGCGAGGCAATGCAAAAGGCGATCGAGCGTGCTACAACAGCAATGGGCGAACAGGGACGGGTTTTGGTTCGCGCTTCTGGCACTGAACCGCTAATTCGAGTTATGGTGGAAGCTGCTAGCGCCGAATTGGCTAATTTCTGGACTGAAAATTTAGTTTTAGCCGTTCAGCAACACATAGCTATCTGATGGAAATGGGGACTTGCTAAAAGTTGTGAATTTTGAGTGTTGAGTTTTGAGTTGAAATCCTTTAATTCAAAATTCAGAAATCAAAATTTCTAACTATTAATTTCGATTTTTAATCAACTTCTCCAAAAATAACGAGTGGGGTAGGCAGGATGCCTGCCCTTAACTTTATTTTCACTCAATTGTGTGATGATGATTTCTGTTGTTATACCTACCTACAACCGCGAGCAACCTCTGCGAGAGACATTGGCTGATGCGATTAGGCAAAATTACCCGAATTTTGAAGTGCTGGTAATTGATCAAACTCGCACCCACGAATCGGAAACTCAAGTTTATTTAGAGGAATTGGCAAATGCTGGCCAAATTCGGTGGTTTAGAGTAGATTGGGCGAGTTTACCGGCGGCTCGAAATTATGCAGTGCGACGCGCAGTTGGAGAAATTATTTTATTTATTGATGATGATGTACAATTGCCAGATGGTTTTTTGGCTGCTCACGCTGACAATTATTTAGAAAAACCCGATGTGGGATGTGTGGCAGGCAGGGTTTTTGACAGAATGAAACTCGATAATTCTGGAGGCGATTTGGCGATCGAATATTTGCCCTCAGAAGCTATGGATGCCGGGATTGCCTGGTATTTTATCGATTTGGTGCATACAGTCAAACCGCAGCAGGTGCTCTCGGCTAGAGGCTGCAATATGTCATTTCGCCGGCAGGTTTTTGCCGAGTGCGGGCTGAGGTTTGACGAGCGGTTTGCAGGGAGTGCGGTGCGGGAGGAGTCGGATTTTTGTTTGAGATTGCGATCGACTGGCCTGAAAATTTGGTACGATCCCAAGGCCTGTTTAGTTCACTTGGGGGAAGAGAGCGGGGGCTGTCACGATGTCAGCACGCGATCGATCGAATATCAAGTCACATTTTATCACAACCATTTCCTCATGGGATTGAAAAATTTAACAGCCTTTCAATGCCTGCGATTTTTTGCCAAACTCTTTGACTGCCACGTTTTGGGAAATCCACCTTGTTATAAAAGCCGATCGCCCATTAAAATCCTAACTAGATTTGCTTTTTATATCCTGGGTTTTCTCAGTGCTATAAACACAGTAATTCAATCTCTTTGGAATGATGGACAAAGTTATAGCCATCAAGACAAGATTAACGATGAATAATTACCTATTCCCCATTCGCCCTTCCCAATAAATGAGAATTCTCGTGGCTAGTCACACCTATATTGTGGACATTAATCGGGAAAAATTCAAGATATTAGCCAACCTAGAACCCGATATTGAAGTAACAGTTGTAGTGCCGCAGCGTTGGAAACCCGGAGGCGTACAAAATAAAATTATAGAAACGCAATTTTATCAAACAGGTTCATTTAAAGTAGTCCCAGTCTCCAACTTTAGTCAAAACAATCAAGGATTGCTAACTTTTGGTACAGATTTAATTGAACTTTTGCATAAAATAAAGCCCCAGATAATTCAAGTTGAACAAGGTTCAAAATCTATCGCTTGCGCTCAGTTAATATTACTAAATAAACTGCTAAAATTGCAAGCAAAAAATATATTATTTACTTGGTGGAATCTGCCTTATAAATTGAAGTGGCCTGTTTCAATCTTAGAAAATTACAATCTTCAGCACACCGACGGAATTATTGCAGGCAACCTAGATGGAGCTAAAATTTTGCGGCAGCGGGGCTATCAAGGTGCGGTAAAAGTAATGCCCCAACTCGGAGTAGATGAAGCTTTGTTTCGCCACACTGGTAAAGACGCTGATTTATCGCGCAGGTTCGGTATTGAACAGACCGATTTTGTGGTAGGATTTGTAGGGCGATTTGTCGAAGAAAAAGGATTGTTGACTTTAGCTGAAGCCTTGGCAGGGTTGAAAAAAATCTCTTGGAAGTGGCTGTTAGTTGGACAAGGAAAATTGCGGACGCACCTCGCCGAAAAATGTATTGAATGGGGAATCAGCGATCGCATAATCTGGGTAGAAAGCGTTTCTCACGAAGAAATTCCCCCCTACATTAACTTAATGAACTGTTTGGTATTGCCCTCGCAAACCAGCTATAAATTCAAAACTTTGACCACGGTGGGCTGGAAAGAACAATTCGGTCACGTTTTAATCGAAGCGATGGCCTGTAAAATTCCGGTGATTGGTTCCGACTGCGGGGAAATTCCCCACGTCATCGGCGATGCGGGCTTATTATTCCCCGAAGGAAATGCAGGGGTTTTGCGAGAATGTTTGCAGAAATTAATGGAGCGGCGGGAGTTGGCGGCCGATTTGGGCGATCGGGGTTATCATAGAGCGATGAGCAATTATACCAATAAAGCTTTAGCTGAGCAGTTGTTGGAATTCTACAAAGAATTGTTGTAACTTTTAGCTATAATGCAAGTGTTAAATAATAACTTTGGTAAATGTCTATTCCTTCCGAGATACGCTCTTTGGTTGACGAGCTCTACCAGGTACTAGACGATAGCGAGCGCCAAGCAACGCAGGGACTTTTTGCACTTAGAAGAGCAATGTCTCTTTTTCCCCAGAATGAAATACTGATGCAATACTTTTCTTCCATCACCAATTTTCAATTCAACGTAGCAGGTACTCGCTTACAAGCAGAGCACATTGTGGGCAATGTATTGATGGCTGGTGTGCCCGATGAAGATGTTCAAAAAGCCGGAGATTATTTAGCAGCCTTGCTAAAGATGGCTCCTGAATCGAAAATTATGATAGACAAAGTAGTTGAGAGATTAGAAGCATTGCCATGAAACAATTACCAGATGAAAGCCTACTGGTGGAAATCCTTGAAAGTGTGAAAGCTGCGGAAGCAAAAGCCAGTGAAATGTATGAATTTTCCAAGACAATGGCTCACAATACCCAAATTACAGCAACAAAAAGAGAGGAAGCTGAACAGCTAGACGGGCAGCATTTTGCAGATAATTAAATTTGTAATGGGAGATGTTGGTATGTTGATTTAAATAACTATCCCTGATGCGGATTCTCCAAATTATCCCCTCCATTTCCCTCGTCTACGGCGGGCCGAGTCAAATGGTACTCGGACTTTCTGCTGCCCTCGCGACCAAAAACATCGATGTCACAATTATCACCACAGATTCTAACGGAGATATCGGTCAAATTCCCTTAGATGTCCCCTTAAATCAACCAATAAAACAAAATGGTTATCAAATTATTTATTTCCGCTGTTATCCGTTTCGTAGATATAAGTTTTCTCTGAGTTTATTGCAGTGGTTGAATCAAAATGCACAACAATTTGACCTCGCCCACATTCACGCTCTTTTCTCACCAGTAACTACCTTTGCCGCCACAATTGCTAGATATCACAAGTTGCCATATATTATGCGTCCCTGCGGTATGCTTGACCCCGCAGACTTGCAGAAAAAAAAGCGCTTGAAACAGATTTATGCCACGCTTTTAGAACGCCCTAATTTAGCAGGGGCAGCCGCAATTCATTTCACAAGTAAAGAAGAGGCTAAAATCTCAGAAAGATTTGGTTTGGGCTGCACAGGCAAGATGCCCGTGCCACGGGATTTGGACTGCACAGGCAAGATGCCTGTGCCACGGGATTTGG
>NZ_JAUBTR010000133.1:0-7786 GCF_036705045.1 Microcoleus sp. BR0-C5 | reverse complement strand
TTCAGATTGCACTCACTGTTTTCACCTCTCTGCTGTATTGCGCTCGCATCCCTCTTTAAAAACTGTCCGGAGTATTGATGATGAGACTCCTCAAAAGACTGGACATAGAGGTATTATCCTCCATCCTTTACATAAAAGCACTACCTAAAATTTTACAACATCACCCAAGTTAGTAGCAAAGAAATTACAGCACAAACTGATACTAATGCGACAAATGCTCGCGAGAAATCCAGCTCGAAACTGAGATTTAAAGTTCTAGCAAAACTGGAACCAGATACAGGTGCGAGCGCCCAAGAAACCAAAGCCTGTGGCAGGTTTATTCTCGCCACTAATATGCTGGAATCTCAGCAATTAGAGCCAGACGATATGATTGTGAAATACAAGGAACAGCCGTCAGCAGAAAGAGAGTTTGGGTTCTTGAAAAATCCGCTATTTTTTACCGACAGTGTATTTCTCAAGTCGCCGGAAAGAATCGAAGCTTTGGCATTGGTAATGGGTTTATGTTTGTTGGTCTATACTTTAAGTCAAAGGTTACTGCGTCACAATTTGCAACGCACTAATTCCAAATTAAAAAATCAGTTAGGTAAACAAACTAATCGACCGACGCTCCGTTGGATTTGCCAGATTTTTCAATCGATTCATCTTGTGAGCCTGCAAGGGATTCAACAAATTTTTAATTTAACAACCGAGCGAATGGCTATATTAAACTTGCTGCCGCTCTCCTGTAAGTCTTATTATTTATTACTCTGAAATTAAGAAGTTTACTAGTTGGAGCCAAACTGACTGAAGCGTCAGAAATATTTGATTCAGTAGTGATGTATAATTGTCAGGCTGCTGAAGATATCTGCTGTCCCTTAATAGTTAATTATGACGGATGAAGGTGTTGTTAGATATGAAGAATCTAGGACTGATGCCCGAAAGCATTTAATTTTCAACAAACCCCAACAGATCGATGCGATTGTGACCCCTTCAGGAGCGGGTATTTTTGACTATTATCTCGTCCTAGAGACTCTCCATTAGCACCCCAACTGTGTGTGTGCCAGTTGAGGGTGCGGAATGTGAGTTTTAAGTATTTATACTGTATCGAGCTGTTCGCGCTAGACCATCCCACGGAATTTACTGCCCGCCCGCACCCCATGTGACAGTTGGGGTGCGGAATGTGGGTTGTTTACGGGTGGGAGGTTAGAGGAGGAATCGTGCTGCGACTGTTAGGAGAGTGGTGAGGAAGTGGAATTTTCACAGCAATGGCTGCGGTGAGGTTTCTCTCTACTCCCCACTCCCCAATCTTTCCCCGTTAATCTCTTACCCTCCCCAACTTTCCATCACCTTAATTTCTACCTCGCAAGGAATCGGAGAGAGAAATTTATTCCCGGCTCTCACCATACATTTTTTAAGCATTGCTTTAACGTGGTTTACTTCTTCGATAGGACTCTCTATTAAAATTTCATCGTGAACCACACAAATCAGTTTAGCATCCGTGCAGCTTAGAGGTGAAAAAATGAGAGCAAGAGCGAGTTTAGTAATGTCAGCGCTCATCCCTTGAATTGGGTTATTTAGCATTTCGTTAAGCAGCGGTTTAGTATCTTTTGACCATAATCTCCTTCTGCCTAAGACTGTCCGACTCTCTCGAATACCTCGGCTCCAGGCGCTCCGAACTTTGCCGTGAAATTGTTTGATACCTGTATAGGATTCAAAGAACTTCTTACGAAAGTGTGAAGCTTGTTGCAGCGTTAAAGTGACTCCATGCTCTGCTTGAGCCATATTCTTAAATTTCTGTGCTCCCATGCCATAAATTAAACCGAAGTTAATAATTTTGCCGAGCTGTCTGTCTTCGACAGTAATTTTAGATAAAGGTTTTGCTAGCACCAAGGAAGCTGTGAGAGAGTGCAAATCTTCCCCTTTGGAGTAAGCTTTGACCATCGTGCGATCGCCGGAAACCTTCGCCATGATCCGCAGTTCAATCTGGCTGTAATCGGCTTTGAGTAGGACGTAACCGGGTGCAGCTTTAAAACACTGTCGGGTTTCCTTATCTCTGGGGATATTCGTTAAATTTGGCTCTCGACAACTAAACCGTCCTGATCTAGCACCAATCTGAAACCAATTGGGATGAATGCGCCCTGTAATCGGGTGAATGCGTTCAGGTAAACCCAGAGTAAAAGTATCGATACGAGCCGATAAACTGCGGTATTCTAACAGTGCTTGAATAACGGGATACTCGCCTTGCAAAGGAATTAAATGTTGAGAGCTAGTGGAAGTAACAGGAATACCTTTTTCTTGCAAAGCCGCTAAGACTTGCTTGGGAGAGCGAGGATTAATTGTATCCGTAAATTCTGGCAGCAGAGAGATTTGTTGGTGAGGGTTAAGTCGATGAAGCTGCGAATTAATTTGTTTTAAAAGAGAGTCGCGTTGGTGGCAGAGCTTCACTCCCAAAACTCTCCACTGTTCTCTATCTAAAAGCATTCCGTTGAGTTCCATAGAAGCCACCGCAGGCAGACAAGCAAACTCTAGTAAAGCAGTTTTCCATAGCTTAGAAGCTTTCAATTTTTGTTCGAGAACAGCAGCCAGCGAGAGTAAAATTGCAGCATCGGTAGCAGCATATTGGAGTTGAGCGAGTGTTAAGTTTCCCGACCAATCGCTAACTTGCTGCGTTTTGTCTAGCTTTACTTTCAACAAATTCTCAGTGACAGCCTCTAGGGACAGGTGGCGTTTTAGTCCAGCCGTCAGCACTCGGTAAGCCAAATAGGTATCGAAAAAGGGTTTGGATGGTTCCAGTCCGGCAAAAGCGAGCATTTGGCATTCAAATTTGAGGTTGTGACCTACCTTCAGTGCAGGACTGGCTAGAAGCAAGCGTAATGGTTCGAGGGAACTCGGTTCAATGGCCCATAAATCTACAATGATTACTGGATGGTCAGGAATGGCAAGTTGTAACAATCTAATTTTGGCTTGGTAGGGGTCAAGCCCTGTCGTTTCGCAGTCTATACCGATGATTTTTGCTTGTTGGAATGGTTGAAGGGCTATTTCAAGATTGAAAGCAGTATCGATTAGTTGGTAAGGAGTTTTAAGTGTAGCTTGCAACGGAGGTTTTTGATTTTTATCGGTTAAAATAGTTGGAATAGCTGTTAATATTTCAGGCTTATGGGGCGGATTAGCTCTCATCATTACTTTCGTTTCCAAAGGAGAGTAAAAGGAGCCGGGGCTGTCAATACCTGTCCGGTGTTTTGAGTAACGCTTGAGGATGTCTTGTGGAGTTAGCGGTTTCATTGCACGATCGCCAAAAATTTTCAAAGCTGCGATCGCGATCGCGGTTTAAAAAATAAACTCGATCGAGTTGAAGCAGCGCAATCTTGACCAAATAATGAGTGATGAGTAATGAGTAACAGAAGTAATTGGGGTAAACCCGAGATCCGCGCCGTCAATCGAACTGACAATTATCGCAATCTTAACAATCCTGAAATCGGAACAGATGCGGCAGCAAACGACAGCAGCAAAAACTCTCCAACTGCACGTAAAAAAACCTTTTTTATGTTATATCCAAGATAAATTTTTTCAGGGAAACCCTATAAGCGAGCGCACTTTACAAATCCCGCTAGCGAGCATAAAAACGATTACTTGGGAGAAAATTCATTGACTGTAATTAGCAATCATTTTGACCTACTCTATTTCACAAATTGTAATTTAGATCGACCTTTAAGCCGCGATTCAAAAATTGTCATTCCCACCCGTCAACTCGGCTTGCTACCAAATCATCCACTTAATCCCCAAAATGAAATAACTTTTCTGTCAAAATCTTACCTAATTTTCGATGGAGTCAAAACATCGGTACGCCAATTAACCGAATATGTAGAAGAGCCTCTCGGCTCCCATGATTTCAAGCCTCTCGAAAAAACCTCTAGAAAAGTTATAGATGATGATTTTCCAAATGTTGGTAAAACTGTCAGCTTATTTGGACTAGAAGGTGTTTTTGAAAACCCATTAGAATGGGTGGATTGGGAGATAGAAAGTGCATCATTTTATTTGATAGAATATTTAGCATATGACAGTAATTTACCGACTTGTGGATAAATATAACTAATTTTATTCTACAATGATACTTATCAAGCATCAATTTGATGTTCCTAAATCCAGTGGAAAATGTTGTATTGGTCGGCAAGCAATTGCTTTTGAGGCAAGCACAGTTAACGTAACTTAAAAAGTAGTTTATCGAAAGCGCAGACAAAGATGATTAATCTGATACAAGAGCGTGCTACCAAAGAGCAACTTGAAGAAATGTTGGAAATCCTGAGCAGTTATATTAAACTGGCAGTGGATATCGAACGGGGAATTTTAGCTGGTGGTGGAGAGCTTCGCGCTGACTGCGAAGCTGTATTGCTGGAAAATGGGAGCAAGCAAGTAGATATTTGGGGAGCAGATTGGTATCCGCTGACACAAGAAGTAGGTTATGAATCTCTCATCAATATCCGCCCCCGCCAAAACAATCGTTCGATGGAAATTCAAGATCCGATGATTCGAGATCGAGTTGCTCAGATCGTTCAACGGCTATTAGGAGAGTTATGAGAGATTGGAATGCTTTAAAGTCACGCTATTTGCGAGACGAACTGCCGGTTCGTCTGGGAAATTTAGCATCAAATTTAGCGCGAATCAAATCCCGCTGTCAAAATACAGCTCATGGCGAAATAATTGAAGATTTACTGCAAGAAAGCAAGCTGTTTATTGAATGGACTGCTGCCGATACAGAGATAGAAATAGCTGCTGAGTTAGTTGAGTTGCAGGTTCAGTTAGCTTGCTGGCAGTATTCTTGGGCTGAGATTCGATCGAACGTTCAGCAACGAATAAAAGTTAGCGAACAGGTAAAAATCTGGTCAGAAAAAGTGCTGAATATGTCGGGTTTGTTGGCTGCGAATTAGACAAGTGCGCGATCGCTCTTGATGCGCGATGTGCTATTTTCTCCATAAGAGCGATCGCGTTACGCAGTTGCAAATTCAGTAAACTGACGCAAACGCGGTGGATGAAAGGCAAGGACAATATCTTCGCGGGACACTCCTGCTTGCAGTAAATCAGTTGCAATACCGTCCTCAGTCCGGTCTTCTTCAATTCAGATTTTTCCGTCTTTCAGGCGAACGTGAATGACATTGCGGTTGATGCGGTTATCTTGATGCCATCCCATTTTCATGAGAAGATAAGTAGTTGCACATAATTAATTACACAGATTCTCGGCTCAAACCCTTACAAGCGTAAAGAGTCTTTACTGTAATTAATTTTGTTTGGTTACTTAGTGCTCGCGAATCGGGTCGAACAGCAAAACAGATTCGACATCGGAATTGCCCGAAGTTAGCTGCTGGTATTCTTCGAGGATTTTTTAGATTAAGCTTCGGTAGCGTTCGAGTTTATCCATCTTTCAATGATCTCCTGGATTGGATCGAAAACCAAAACGATATTTCTTATCCAAATTTTTTATTTAAAATCGTCAGTTAAGTCCAAGGAAATAACTCGATCGGGCGCAAGAAGCCCTCCGACTTTTATTACTTGCAATTCTCCGGTTTCTTGCGGATACTGTGCTTTCACTCGGGCAATTGCTGCATCTAAACTAGAAGCCTGAGCAATATACACTTTTTCCAGAGAGCTTAGCACCCAAATAGGTTGGGGCCACTTATGTCGGGGTTGTAGAACACAATTGTGAATTACTTGGCAAGTATACAGAACAATTTGCTCGATCGCGCTTGACGAACAAAACTCACCCAATTCCGATTCAATACACTGTTTGAGTTCTCGTGCCGGAATGTATTCTGCAACTGATTCAAAGGGCGCTAATTTCGGTTGTGGATTAGACGTTCGAGTGCTTTCTTGCACTACTAGCGATTCTATAAAATAACTCACTTGGGTGACGATTGAGTCAAAATCTACCTCCATCAATAAATGACCTAAATACTCCCTCAACAAATTTCTTAACTTCTCATCAGATATATTGATGCCGCAGGTTTTTAGATAAACTGAAGGTCGATCTCCTAAATTCCGACCACAGCCAACTTCTCCGTTAGCTGCATCTTCAGCTTCTACCAGTTCCATCAAACGCTGGTGGCGGATTGTATCATTTATTGTGGATTGAGGCTCGGAGGGAATTGATTTACTCATATTTCTGTCCTTAATGTTTCAAAGTAATTAAGATTGTCGGGTTCTTCAGGATCTGGGCCGCAGTCCAACAGCCCCACTCTCAACTTTCTATAAAATGGTAGCGCACCCGGCAGAGCGTGCAAACCTATCCTTCCTAGATATCCTAATTCTTCGCTGCGGGCGATCGCAAAATCTATCAGAGTTCCACCTACTCCTTTATAAGTAGGAGGATTGGTGATAGCATGTCGATTCCAAGGAGCCGTTGCTAGGGCTCTGACATACACCAATCTACGTCTTAATTGAGACTCAATATAGCAGCGTTTTTTTAGGATATCAATTGTCATTAAACCCTGAGTTGTGCCATCGCACTCAATGGCATATAGTTCATCTCCCGGTAAAAATTTAGTTCGATAGCTTTTGCTCACCCAATCCCAGTATTCATCCTCTTCCCCGCTTCCCCTCAATATTGGTTCCCAAAGGGTTGCGGCATCATCTAAATGCTTTTGGGCAACAGAGGTCAGGATGGCATCAACCACCTGCATATCTCGAACTCGAAGAAGCTGGATGGGGCGATTCAATTGCAACACCTAACTCGATAACTAGATTATAGCCTAATACAGTTTCTAACGTTGATAAATTTATCAGCGAGATTTTGAAAATCTTCTGTTTGAGGAATGGTTAAAAGAGAAACTACAAAATATGAATGTCAAGTTGAATTACTAGCTTAAATTGAGGCGAGCGCTTATACTTGATACTTTTTGTCAACCTCTTTTACTGAACTGGCGTTCTAAACAACTTTCATAGAGCTGCCCCCTCCAAATGGAGGGGGTAATTTTTAGTGAACGAAATCGCTCACAGGGATGAAGTTGCAAAAACTAAATGCGATTTAAGTTAAAACTATTCACCACATAAACTAAGAAAAACCATGCACAATTCATCGATCGAACCTAATTCCGGCTATAACAACTCCGGTTACGAATCGCAACCCGATTTGACTGTCGGTTACTCATCACCTAGGGAAGTTCGTCAAGGTAATTTTGACGACGCTTACCAAGAAAATGTTTATGATTTGTCCAACTTAGCAGATACTCCTTGGACAGATTCAGCAGTCCGGTCGAATCCACAGTTGGAACTGGAGCTTGATTAAAGAAAAAAGCGAAGATCGAGAAATGCAGTCCTGGACGCATCAACTCAGAAAAAATAGAGCAGCTTTCTTTTTCGCGATTTTAGTTAACATCAAGAGGATTTCCATGAACAGTCCCAAGCCGTTAAAAAAATCAAGCCAGATAGGCTCTGCCTTAATAGCTGCCAGTACACTCTGCCTAATTTTTGCTTTCATCTGCATTACTTTCTTCAGCTTCCCATCAATTGCTAGCGCTAGTTCCTTACCTACTAAAATTTGGGAAAAAGAACAATCTAGAGTTTTGCTGCCAGATTGGAGCCAGATTACCTTTAGTTCCCTGCCCGCCGTTGCTAGTTCTGGAAGTTCAGGCGGTCGAAGCTGGCAAGCCGGCACTTCTGTTGACAACATCTTGAAGCTGGGGGACATCAACGATGTAAAACCTGAAATTCTGTCTTTGCAAGCAATTGAACAATTGGCACTAGAGAGGCAGTCCAGTAGAAGTAGTTGACAAAAAATACAGTTTCTGCTGATGCTGATTTATAAGTAAATGTGATA
>NZ_JAUBTR010000210.1:0-1260 GCF_036705045.1 Microcoleus sp. BR0-C5 | reverse complement strand
AACACCTAAAGGGCTCTAAGCTAACTATGTTATTCTACCACAAATATAGTCTGTCTATTTCTGCCGAGCTGTACTAGACTGCGTTTTGTTCACCATGACAGACAGGAGTCTGCGTCCTGGACTGTCATTGAGTCAAAACTTTCGCTGATACTGTATGCTATAGTTACATTCCAGGTCTTTAGACTAAAAAGGCTATAATTATCATGATCGAAAATAGGTAATACCAATTCACTATGAAGGTACAGTAAAATATAGGGTAAAAGTAGAGTACATCCAATATGGCGAACAAACTTCAGGTAGAAATCCAGCAAACGGTTGAGGAACTAGAGCATCGACTCGAACGGAGTGCGACCGCCGTAAATAAAGAAAAATTACTGGTATTATACTGGCTGGCCACCAAAAAAATCCAAAAAAGAGCAGAATTAGCCACGATGTTGAAACGAGACGAATCAACAATATATCGTTGGTTAAAAGCTTACAAACAAGGTGGAATTACGCTCATTACTTAGCATAAAAAAAGCTCCAGGAAAGACTCCACATATACCACCAGAAGTTAGAGAAAAATTAATCAAAAAAAGGCCAGAACCAGAGGGAGAAACAAGTTATGGCAAATTACAGATCTGGCTAGAAAAAGAATGCGCGATAAAAGTGAGCTATAAAGTGGTACATGACCTACTTCATTATAAATTGAAAGCTGACCTGAAAGTCCCAAGACCCCAAAGTAACAAGGCGAACGAAGAGGTGCAGGCAAGCTTCAAAAAAAACTATGTGAGCTCATAAAAGTAATGATTAAATATTTCGGAAAGTCCAAGCCTGTAAGGATATGGTGTCAAGACGAGAGTAGATTTGGATTGATTACTATGCGCCGGGCAGAATGATTACATTAAAGGGGTAAAACCCATTGGCAAAAAGCAATGGAAACGAGGAGATTTTTATATTTATGGAGTCGTAGAGCCAGCAACAGGTGAACAATATTATCAAGAATTTTCTCAGCTTAATTACAACTGTTTTCAGGAGTTTTCAAATGGATTTGGTCAAAAATACTCAGAAAGTTTCAATCTAATTATCATGGATAATGGTAGCTTCCATAAAGCTCTATTATTAGACTGGCATGACCATGTAATGCCAATATATTTACCGGCATATAGTCCTGAATTGAATCCGATTGAAAGATTGTGGGAACGTATCTGCTCAATAAATCGGGGGAAGGTATGACCAGGCGAACTAATGAATGATCCCAATTGCCAACAATTCTGATAA